>JALERL010000076.1 GCA_022764465.1 Lachnospiraceae bacterium
AAGTTACTGTTACCGGAAGATTCCAAGCTGCGTGAGGTTGTAACAATCTCCAATCCATTAGGAGAAGACTTCAGTATCATGCGTACCACACCGTTAAACGGAATGCTGACTTCCTTAGCAACGAACTTCAACCGTAGAAACAAGGATGTCCGTCTGTATGAGATCGGTAATATCTATCTTCCAAAACAGATACCGGTTACCGAACTTCCGGACGAGCGTGTACAGTTTACACTCGGAATGTATGGCGAGGGAGACTTCTTTACCATGAAGGGTGTCGTAGAAGAGTTCTTCTATAAAGTAGGATTAACAGAGAAACTGGTTTATGATCCACAGGCTGGCAAGTCCTTCCTTCATCCGGGAAGACAGGCCAATATCATCTATAAGGATCAGGTAGTTGGTTATCTTGGAGAAGTTCATCCGACCGTAGCAGCAAACTACAACATCAAGGATCGTGTTTATGTTGCAGTCTTAGACATGCCTTATATCGTAGAGCAGGCAACCTTTGATCGTAAATACAGCGGAATTGCCAAGTTCCCGGCTGCAACCAGAGACATCAGTATGGTTGTTCCAAAGGAAATCCTTGCAGGTGACATCGAAAAAGTATTTGATGCAAAGGGCGGCAAGAACTTAGAAAGCTATGAATTGTTCGATATCTACGAAGGCGCACAGATCAAGGCAGGCTTCAAGTCCATGGCATACTCTTTAACCTTCCGTGCCAAGGATCGTAACCTTGAGGAAAACGACATCACTTCTGCCATGACAAAGATTCTTAAGGCATTAGAAGAGATGGGCATCGAATTACGTGGTTAGTAATGTGAAAAATAAGATTTTCATGCGAAAAAAGGAAGATGAAAACGAAATAGAATGATTGCTGACAAGCAATCTATGATAGAAAAAGGTAGTTACAGATCTCACAGGAGAGAAGTAACTGCCTTTTTCTATGCATCGTTTCGGTCATAAGCAGTTGCTTGATATGTGAAAAATATATTGTGAATATATATTACCAAAATTGAGTATACTTAAAAATATCTGATGCATATATGAAATATAAACATAAAAAACGTTTTTAACTATTGAAAAATCAATTTATTGTGGTAATATATATTAAGATAAACGAAAAATGTGTTAATGTATCTGGAGGCGCGAAATGAGAATATTAAGAATTGAAGCAGATGGAATTTTTCTTTTTAATGGAAAGGTTGTAATCGATTTTAATGCGGAACAAAGAATATACCCAGATAATGCTGCTATGCTTTGTAAAGCATTTGGCAATACCTATACGAATAATATTCTATCATTTGTAGGTGTTAATGCGTCTGGAAAAACAACTTCTCTCAAATTAATTTCTTTTGTTATGAGTTTATTAAATGCAGAAGCAATTAATAACATTGGCGCAAAAGTTGTTTTAGAAAGATCGCAAAAAGTAACATTGAAAATATATTTTTATGATGAGAAGAATAAAGATGTTTGGTTATTAGAGACCGTTATTGGAGTAATGAAAGAGGAAGGTGCTGCGGATAGATATACTATTTTACATGAAAAGCTCTATACTCGTAAGGCAAGTTCTGTCACATCTAAAACGAACGTATTTGTATTTGCTGATAATAATTTGTTTAAATCAAGAGACATTTCGCAGGAACAATTTATATTTTTGAAAGATGATGTTAGTATTGTTATTGCATTGGGTAAGACAGGAAATGTGTTTTTTAGGGATTTAACAGAGTGGACGGATTTCAATATTTTGAATTCGTTTGGTGATTTCCCAATGGCATTAATTCAGTTCCTTGATCCAAGTATAGAATATATCAAATTCAATGCAGATGAGACGGAATTGATTGTTAAATTTAAGAGAGAAAAAGAGACGATCTCTTTGCGTGGCATACAAAATATAAGCCATTATCTATCATCTGGCACGATCAAGGGATTAAATGTATTTATGCAGGCATGGGTGGTTTTGATTAAGGGTGGATATTTTATCATTGATGAGATAGAAAATCATTTTAATAAAGAGATTGTTGCTACATTGATTAGATTTTTCATGGATAAAAATGTTAATAAAAGTGGAGCGACGTTAATCTATTCGACACACTATATTGAGTTGTTAGATGAACTGGATCGAAATGATGGAATATATATTATTAGAAATAATGGTGGTGTATCAATTCAGAAGTTATATCATATTTTGAAACGCAACGATATAAAAAAGAGTGATGTATTTCAGAGTGGAATGTTAGAGGGAACGGTTCCTTCATATGAAGCTTTTATGAGGCTGAAAAAAGTGATGTCTACTGGAGAAATAGTGGAGGCTAGAGCATGATTGAATTATCTCCGATGGTGGCTGTTATTTGTGAAGGTGGTGCGGAGACTGCTATTATAGATATGTTGGTTGATAACGATATGTTGATTTTTAATAGGAGTCAAATGTTAAATGAAGAAGTTATTCGTTGCAGAAAAGGAAAGGAGTTCGAACAACGGTATTTAAGAAAAGGATTTCAGAGTAAAATTACAGTACTACGTGTTTTGGATTCACATTCGGAAGGATTTAAGTTAAGCTCTGCTTATAAAGATAAGGTAGATGTGATTAAGGTTGTGACTTCTCCTGAAATAGAAATGTTATTAATTTTAGCAGAAGGAAAGTATGATGATTATATGAAAAAGGCTAGTTCTATGTCACCAAGTATTTTTTGCAAGCAAGTGTTAAAGATGAAAGAAAGTATTAAATCCCAAGAATATGTTCGTAATTATTTTTCGGATATCAATATGCTGATTGATACAATCCGAGAATATAAAAGAGTAAAAACGTTAAAAAAAGGGGAAGTGTATTTGGCTGATTTATTAAAGTAATTATAAGTTATGTACATAATTCATAAAGACTTATTCTGAAAAGGTAGTTACAGATCTCGAAAGAGAAAAGTAGCTGCCTTTTTTATGCATCTAACCTATTTTGTGACAATTCTGTGATAAAAATCTAAATTTTTCATAAATTATTTATTGCGGTAAAGTGTAAAAAACGTTATAATGGTCGTGTCAATGCTTACATGATGTAAAAAATAAGGAGGATGATTATGGAAAAGAGTAATCACAAAAGTAAAATCTGGTTACGTACAGCAATGGTATTTTTATTTGCGGTAGTTGTAACTGTATTTTCAAAAATGGATGTAAAGGCAGCAATTTCAGGCGTTGCTACAGGGGTACATCAGACATATGGAGATGATGATTCTATTAGATTCTCATGGAATAATGGATATTCATCTACCGGTGCAGATGTAAACTATGTCTGGGAAGTAAGCGCGAACAAGCAATTTACACAGATCACAAAAGTAGGTAATAATAGTTATGACACAGAGGATACTGCATCTGGATTAGCTGTGGGCAGAACGTATTATGTCAGAGTAGGTGCAACAGAGCAGGAGTATGTATATATGGTAGATAATACCAGCAAGATTCCTGCGGATACAAAGTGGTCTGCGACAGTAGAAATGGTAACAGCTCCAACTTCTAAGATCGAAGGATTTAAGCAGACCAATGCTACAACATCTTCTATGAAGTTTGAATGGAAGAAGGTGGCGAGTGCGAATGAGTACCTGATCAGTTATAAGAAGTATGGAAGTGAGACTTGGACAAACAAGTATACAACAAAAACAAACTACACGATCAAAGGCTTAAAGGCTGCAACAGAATATAATGTGCGGATCAGTCCGGTAAGGAAAGCCACTACAGGGTTCCGTGCAGTTGGAGATTCTACGAATTCTTATACTACATATCCTACTGTATCCGGAAAAGTAAAGGGTCTGGAAAATGAAGGAGTAAGAAAAGGTCAGGCATATTTTTCATGGGATAGAATGGACAACGTAGATGGTTACAAGGTCGCTATCACAAAGTATGGGGACAAGAAATGGAAGCATACCATCAAAGTTACAACAGAGAGTGGTGCTTACTCAGATGATGCCTGGGTTTCTACGAATAATATCAAGTTAGGTGAATTTTACAGAGCGAAAGTCTGCTCTTATGTAAAAATGTCTAATGGTAAATTAAAATGCAGTGCATGGAGTTCGGATATTGTATTTGGTTCTTCTCCAAAGAGCGTCGTTGCAAAAAAGAGTGGCAGAAATGTAAAAATCAGCTGGTCTAAGGTGAATGGTGCTACCGGATATGTAGTATATGTTTCAACATCTTCTAATAAGGGTTATAAGAAAGTAGCTACTTTAAAGAGCAATACCAGAAAATATACTTTAAAGAAATTTAATAAGAAAGCTTTGAAGTATGGTTCAGATTACTATGTTCGTGTAGAGCCGATAAAGAAGGATGGTAAAAAATTATATCATACATATTTTGATTATTATAGCGCATATCAGGATTCTGTATGGTTAACCAAATGGTAAGATAAATGATAAAATATTTATGTTTGCATAATATAATAAAATAAGAATTCAGGGGGAATCAGAATGAAAAAATTAACGAAGCGCATTTTGACCTTTGCACTTGCATTTGCAATGCTTTTCACAACGGAGCTTTTCGTGCCGCAGAACACGACAGAGGTACAGGCAGCAGGTACACCACGTTTTACAGACAAGTCCTATGTGGTTACTTACCAGCCGGGAGAGTACTTTACAAGGTATTATACATTACTTTCGATTGTCGGCTGTAACCGTGCAACGGAGATCAAGGATGTAAAAAGCAGCAATACAAGTGTTTGCCGCCTGCAGGTAAAACAGGGATACTTAAGAGCGTTCTATTATAAGACCGGTACGGCAACCATCACCTGTAAGGTGAAGGGTAAGAAGATCTCAACCAAGCTTGTTGTGAAGAAGTATGCATCACCGGTTAAGAACTTTAAGATTGGCAGGAAGGAATTCGCTTCTATGTTTAAGACGGCGAGCAACCGTGAGTATTATCATACAGATAAGATCAAGAATCAGAAGCTGAATATTGTTATGAATAAGAACTGGGTGATGACTGGAATCTATACCAGGTTGAACGGAACCTCGAAATCGAATTACCGCCTTGGTGCAAAAACAAAATATTCTGCAAAGATCAGCAGCTTTGGAGCTTATGATCATATCAGAATTAATTGTACCAATAAGAAGACCGGAATCGTTGAAACAATAGAACTAGATCTTAGCTATGAATAAGCTGCAGTACAGAGATATTGGTTACCAATATCTCTGTTTGCGTGTATATATGTCAATATAGCATATATCATCTGCAATTTTACAAGTGAGGGAGAGTAACAGATGAAGGAAAATAGAGAAAACAGAAACCATCTTTCATGGATTCGTATCTGTATGGGACTGATCTTTGCCGTATGCTTGGGCATGTTCCTGCAGGTGGATGCGGATGCAGCCATTACGAAGATGCCATCGAAGCTGGTGCAGACAGAGGCAAGTAGTAATTTTATCAGTTTCCGTTGGGAGAAGGGAAGCACAGATAAGAATGATGGTCCATACTATGTCTGGGAAGTAAGCGAAGATGCATCCTTTACAGATATTGTCCGTGTGGGGACTGCATCGGGTATGGAAACGATGGGCTGTGACGAACTTGATGCCGGAAAGACCTATTATGTAAGAATCGGTGTCATGGAAGAATCAAAGTATATACCGGATACCACACAGATTCCATCTGATGTGAAGTGGACGAGCGGTGTAGCGATGATCACAGCACCGGAATGCATTACCGGGAATATGAAACAGACAAAGGCATCAACATCGCAGATGACGATCAGCTGGAATAAGGCTGCCGGAGCAAATGCATATCTTGTCCGTTATAATAAGGAAAAGACAAAGAAGTATACGGAAGTGATGGTGAATAAGAATTCCTGCACGTTAAAGAAATTAAGCGCAGGAGCTGACTATTACATAGAAATCTGTCCGGTCAATAAGAGCAGTAAGTTTACTGCGGTAAATAAGCTGAATGCAAGTGGATTTTTTTCAACGGTATCGAACAAGGTAAGT
The DNA here is from genome assembly GCA_022764465.1 of Lachnospiraceae bacterium. Classification (GTDB taxonomy): domain Bacteria; phylum Bacillota; class Clostridia; order Lachnospirales; family Lachnospiraceae; genus Roseburia_C. The sequence continues at coordinate 5,952 of JALERL010000076.1, forward strand.
GGTCTGAAGAATCTGAATATGACCGATGGAAGTGCAAAGTTTATCTGGAATCCGATGAAAAATGCAAGGGGTTATGAACTTGCGGTGACAAAATATTCGAACAAATGGACGAAGAAGAATACGATGACCTTGAACCAGGTATATATGCGAAAGGCGGAAAGGGTTCAGTTTACGAATACGAAGTTGAAAAATGGAACCTTTTATAAAGCAAGAGTCCGTTCCTATATTCTGTTATCAGATGGAACAAAGGCATACAGTGCATGGAGCAATGAGATCACCTTTGGTTCTGCACCAAAGAAGGTAAATGTGAAGTCAAACGGAAAGGGTATTCAGATCAGCTGGTCAAAAGTAACCGGGGCAACAGGATATCAGATCTATGTCTTAGAACAGGGAAAGAAGAACTATCAGAAGGTTACAACGGTGAAGGCAAAGACCGCCAAGTATACCTTAAAGAAGATCAACAAGAAGAACTTAAAATCCGGAAAGAATTATTTTATCCGGATTACACCGATCCGCAAGTCAGGTAAGACAACAGCAAGCCTGAATTGCAAGGAGGCGTACAAGCTGTTCCAGAAATCTATCTGGTTTTACAGATGGTAAGATACGAAAGGAGATTTCATGAGAAAATTAGTTACTTCAAAGGGAAGAACATTCGGTAATATCTTCCTTGGATTTGTTATGGCAGTTTTAGTTACTGCCTTTTGTAAGATGGATATCCATGCGGCAATCAGTGCAGCACCATCGAATGTGCATCAGGTGGATGGTGCCACGACGATAACCGAGATAAAGCTTGCATGGAACAGGGGGCGTTCTAATATAGGCAAACAGGTTTATTATTATTATCAGATCAGCAGAAATGCAGATTTTAAGAAAGTGTTCCGACAGGGTCGCACAAGTGATACCGAAGCAAACGTTTTCTCATTAGGCCAGGGCATGGAGTTTTATGTAAGAGTCGGGGCATCGGAACAGGGCTATAATGGAATTGATCAAGCACCGGATGATATTAAGTGGTCCGGTTCAACCAAAGTGATAACAGCACCGATCTGTAGTGTTCAGAATTTAAAACGGACAGGTGCAACAGCATCGACCATGAAGTTTAGCTGGAAGAAAGCGTGGGATGCAGACGGATACGAAGTATCTTATTATAAAAATAATAATACCGAAAATGTGATCAAAAAGCGTACCAGGAGTGCATCCATTACACTGACCGGATTAAAGCAGGGAGAATCCTATACTGTTCAGGTCTCACCGGCAAAGATCAGTGGCTCTTACTGGGCAGTGGCAGAGAACTGTTCGGTTACAGTAACTGCCCAGACAACCTTTAAGGGTGTGACCGGATTTGAAAATGTAAGCTGTGAACATAATCAGGTTGTATATAAGTGGAATTCCGTGGTATCCGGTGTAGCAATGCCGGATGTCTACCGTTTTGATATGACATCCTATAAGGACACAAAGTTTAAAAAGACATTATTCTCCTATGCAACAGAATCGGAAGGTCAGCTGAGAATACAGAATCATAAGATCAAAGCCGGCAGCTTTTATCTTGCAAGGGTTTTAGCAGGAGTCAGGCTTGCAGACGGGAAGTATGCATTTGGCAAATCCAGCACTGTGATTGCAGTTGGTACAAGACCGAAGAAGGTATCGTCAACGCAGAGTGGAAAGGGAATCAAGGTAAGCTGGTCTAAGGTTAACGGAGCAACCGGTTATGAGATCTATGTTTCTACGAAGCCAGATAGCGGATTTAAAAAAATTGCAACGACGAAGGGAAGTGCAACCAGCTATACCATAAAGAAGTTTCATAAGAAAGCATTAAAGCAGGGCTCTTATTATGTGAAGGTTGTACCGGTGTGCAAGCAGGGTGGTAAGACATACCGTGCAAAGGACAGTAAAACAATCATGTACGATACTTATATCTGGTATTATAAAAAATAAGTCAGTAATAAGATTCACAAGAAATGAGGATAGATCATGGAAAGAGAGAAAATAACAGAAAGAAAGGGCTTATGGAATGTCTGCTTTGCACTTGCTTTTGCAGTTGTCCTTATGATTTGCTGCAGTGTCAACGCAAAGGCTGCAGTAACGAAAAAGCCGACGAATCTGCATCAGGTTGATGCAACGGAAGGAAGCATCCGGTTTGCATGGGATAACGGAGCAACGGATTCGGGAGATCCGTACACGTATATTTATGAAGTAAGCAAGAGCAAGGATTTTTCACCCTCCAGGCTTGTATGCAATGAGTCAGTCAATGCGGGCAGTGAAGCAAATGCATATATGAACTTGTCAGACGGACAGGATTATTATGTACGTGTCGGCATGATCGAGGGGTTTGTAAGCAGTTCAAACTATAAGCAGTCCAATCTGCAGTGGACGAATGCTGTCAAAATGTCAACGATCCCATTACAGATGTCAGGTTCCTGGCAGGTCAAAGAGATTGGTGCGACGGAAACTTCTATCAAGATTTCCTGGCCTGCGGTAAAGAAAGCAAATGGATATGAGATAAAATATTGGGAAGATGGATCTCTTACGACAAAGACAAAATGTGTGAAGGGAACATCGGTAATTCTTACGAAGTTAAAACCGGATACCCTGTATCAGATTTCGGTTTCCCCGTATCGTGACAGTGGCAGCTACAAGGCAGCTAGGGAAGCCCAGAAAACAGCCATTTATACACTTTCCAAGGTCAGTGACTTTGCAGTTACCTATGCAGGGTATAATTCCTTTTCTTTTGGCTGGGAGAGAGTATTTGGAGCAACCGGTTATGATATTCAGGTGACTTCTTATAAGGACAGTAATTTCAAGCATCCATTGTATAAGAAATCCGTAGATCTGACGGACAGTACGTTCATGGTTTCTTCATCAAGGTTCTCCGGCAAGTTCTGTCTTGCAAGAATCCGTTCATATAAGAAAATGTCCAATGGCAAGCTTGCAAAAAGCGGCTGGACAAAGATCTACTGCGGAGGAACAAGCAGCCATGTTGATGCAAAAATCAGTGGCAAGGCACTAAAAATCAACTGGAAAAAGGTAGATGGAGCAACCGGTTACAACATCTATGTATCGAATAATTACGGTAACGGTTATAAAAAGGTTGCAACTGTAAACAGTAAGACAACGAAATGTACCTTAAAGAAGTTTAATAAAAAGGCATTCAGTACAAAGAAGAATTATTATGTCAGAGTCGAGCCGGTTCATAAGGAGAAGAAGGTGACTTATCGTACATTCTCATACGGGATCGATAGCTGTGATGTTACGGTATGGAAAAAATAGTTTAATATTTTTGAAAGAATACTTAAGAAATTGTTGCCGTCCTTGTGCTTTTAGAACGGAAATTGTATAATATTTCTAAGAGAAGATTTCAGTTCTTAAGCATGAGGAAAGCGGGGGATTTCTATTGAAAAAGACCATGAAAAAATTATTAAGTGGTGTGCTGGCATTTGTGATGCTTTTTATGATGCAGCTTGTGCTGCCACAGAACACGACAGATGTGGAGGCCGCTGTAAAGTATTCCTTTGACAAGGCGTATCAGAATAAGACGGTATACTATATCCCGGATGGGAATGAGGTTCAGTACTTTGAACTGAAGATCAGGAATCAGCCGAAGGCAACACAGATCAAGAATGTTACGGTTAAGGCGGATAAGAGCAGTGCAGGTGCCTTTCGCGCCTATGCAAGAAAGGGCTGTATCCGTGTATATTACAGGGCAGCCGGAACCGTTCAGGTATCCTGTAAGATCGGTAAGCAGAAGCTGACAACGAAGCTGTATGTGAAAAAGTATACGAATCCATTTGCTTCGTTTAAGATCGGTAAGACGGATTTTACGAAGCGGTATGCGAATACGAATGAATTTGAATATTACCATACAAAGGCAGTGAAGAACCAGAAGCTGACGATCCGTATGAAGAAGGGATTTCTGGTGAAGAGTGTCTATGCTTATGGCACCGGCTCGAGATCCGTCTATGATATTAACAAGGCTTCTTACAGCCAGAACAAGGTGTCCTTAAATACCGCTTACAGTCATATTATTGTAACCGTATATGACAAGGCACAGAAGCTTACCTACAATTTTGACTTGTATTCTTATAAGGAATAGAAGCACATAACGTAACGCAGGAGAAAAGGGAACAGATTTCAGATCTGTTCTCTTTTTTAGGTTCTAAGCATACTTTTGTTCGGTAAGCTTGCACAATTTGACAAAATGTCCTATACTGTCAAAGTGGCTGATACAGGAGGAACGATCTGCCGGAGTGATAGGAATCGGGCAGATATAAGACTCTGTAATTTATAGATAAGATAGTTGATAAGGAGAAGCAGGATGGACGTAAAAGATTTTGATTATGATTTACCACAGGAGCTGATCGCTCAGGACCCGCTTGAGGACAGATCCAGCTCAAGGCTGATGGTTTTAGATAAGAATACCGGAGCAGTGGAACATCATGTGTTCCGTGAGATCACGCAGTACTTAAGACCGGGAGACTGTCTGGTATTAAATAACACGAAGGTAATACCGGCACGCCTGTTTGGCGTAAAGGAAGGAACAGAGGCGAAGATTGAGATCCTTTTATTAAAGCGCAAGGAGAATGACATCTGGGAGACACTGGTAAAGCCGGGGAAAAAGGCAAAGCCGGGTACGAAGATCATTTTTGGGGAAGGGCTCTTAGTCGGAGAAGTGATCGACGTGGTAGAAGACGGTGATCGTCTGATCCGGTTCCATTATGATGGAATCTTTGAGGAGATCTTAGATCAGTTAGGACAGATGCCGTTACCACCATATATCACACACCAGTTAAAGGATAAGAAACGTTATCAGACGGTCTATGCCAAGCATGAGGGATCTGCCGCAGCCCCGACAGCGGGACTTCATTTTACACCGGAATTATTAGATGAGATCCGTGCAATGGGCGTAGAGATCGCGGAGGTAACACTTCATGTAGGTCTTGGAACCTTCCGTCCGGTGAAGGTTGAGAATGTCTTAGATCATCATATGCATTCCGAATATTACCGGATCGAGCAGTCGGAGGCAGATAAGATCAATCGTGCCAAGAGAGAAGGACACCGTGTTATTTCGGTTGGTACAACCAGTACACGTACCCTGGAATCGGCTGCGGATGAGCAGGGCTATTTGACGGCAAAAAGCGGCTGGACGGATATTTTTATATATCCGGGTTATCAGTTTAAGGTGATCGACGGACTGATCACGAACTTCCACCTGCCACAGTCGACGCTTGTCATGCTGGTTTCTGCCTTAGCCGGACGTGAACATATTTTAAATGCATATAAGATCGCGGTCGAAGAGAAATACCGGTTTTTCAGTTTTGGGGATGCGATGTTTATTGCAGACTTAAACGAAGGAAAGAAGTAGGAAATACCGCTTGTCATGCGTCCGTGAATATAGTAAGATATAGGTAATGAACAGTGTCCCATATGTACGATAGATGTGGAACGGGCACAGGATCAGTAGGAGAGAGGAAACAGATATGCAGGAAAAAAGAAAGCACAAGCGTCTTAGTCTATCCGTAGATATTCAGTTAGAACGCTTAGATCAGGATGGAGTTACAACCTTAAAAATGATTACGGTAGATGTTACCGATATTTCCCGTTCTGGTATTGGCTTTCGTTCTGACCAGAAGCTGGATATTGATGCATATTTCGATACGAAGATCCAGATCTGGACGAAGGAAGTCATCAATGCTGTGATCCGTGTGGTACGTCGTGAGGATTTACCGGATGGCGGTTATAAGTATGGATGTACGTTTGTAGGTATTACCGATAATGATGCTATGAAGATCGATATTTATCAGATCTTCCACGATGTATAGAATCCAGAGGTCAGAAGATTGCTTCTATTTATATGATGAACAAACAAAGAAAATGCACAAAATATATTCAACAGATATCTGCTTTATATATTTTGTGCATTTTTTATGCAATAGGAAAAACCTTCGGATGTAGCTATCTGGAAAGTAACGCAAGATCATCGTAAAAGCCCGGATAGGAGATGTTGACACAGTCTCCGTCTATGATCGTTGTCTCACCATCTGCGGCAAGTGCTGCAACAGCAAAGGACATTGCAATTCGATGATCCTTATAGGAATTGATTGTTGCACCATGGATAGGAGCACCACCACGGATGATCATTCCATCATCTGTCGGTGTGATATCTGCACCCATTGCAAGAAGATTCTCGGTGATCGTCTGGATACGGTCGGATTCTTTTACCTTAAGCTCTGCTGCGTCACGGATCGTAGTCGTGCCATCGGCATATGCAGCAAGGATTGCAATGGCAGGGATCTCATCGATCAGGGTAGGGATGATTTCACCTTCCACTGTTGTGCCATGCAGGCTGCTGGAGCGGACGAGCAGGTCGCAGACCGGTTCGCCGGAAACCGTACGTTCATTTAAGCGTGTGATGTCACCGCCCATTGCAAGTGCGACACGTAAGATACCGTCTCTGGTCGGGTTGATGCCGACATTGCGGATCACAATCTCTGAATTCGGTACGATCAGACCTGCAACGAGAAAATAAGCAGCAGAGGAGATGTCTCCCGGAACTTCGATCTTTTGTCCGGTTAGAACCGGATCCGGATCGATCGTTGCAGTTGTTCCCTTAGAGCATACTGTCGCACCAAAGGCGGAAAGCATCAGTTCGGTATGATTTCTCGATAAGATCGGCTCAGTGACAGAGGTCTGGCCATCTGCATAAAGACCTGCTAAAAGGACACAGGACTTGACCTGTGCTGAAGCGACCGGTGAATCGTAATGGATCGCATGGAGCGGACGTCCGGTGATCGTTAATGGGGCACAGTCATTGCCTTTGTCACTTCGGATGTCTGCCTGCATCATCTGAAGCGGTGTCATAATACGCTTCATCGGACGGGTCTGGATCGAAGCATCTCCGTTTAGATGGGAGGTAAAGCTCTGACCGGCAAGGATGCCGGAGATCAGACGGGTGGTGGTTCCGCTGTTTCCGACATCTAGGATATCCTGTGGAGCAGTCAGACCATGCAGTCCATTTCCATGGATCAGTACGTGGTCGTTGTCCCGCTCGATTGAAACTCCCATTTTCTGAAAACAGGAGATGGTAGAGAGACAGTCCGCACCTTCTAAGAAGTTCGATACCTCCGTTAATCCATTTGAAATCGAACCAAACATAATGGCACGGTGGGAGATCGATTTATCTCCCGGAATACTGACTTTACCAGTCAGATGTTTTACATTTGAGAGTTTCATAATAAATATCCTTTCTTATCTTTGATAAATCGTATAGTGGTATTTCTCAAGCAGGGCAATACTCTGTTCGAGGGATTCCTGGTCATACATTTCAATATGCAGAACACCCTGTTCGAATTCACGGTTATGTAAAATACCGATATTCTTAATACTTAAGTTATTGCTGGCTAAGATCGTTGCGATCGTCGCAATTCCACCGGCTTCATCGATCAGGTCACAATAGAATTCGAAGATCTTCTTCAATGGACCGGATTTCTTCACCTGGATCGAATCCCTGTAATCCTTTGCGGATTCAAAAAAGTGGTAGATTGAATCCGCATCGCCACCGGAAATATTTTCCTTCGCCTGCTGCAATATCCCAATATACTGATCGATCAGAAGCCGGATCTGTTCCTGATTCGAGAGACAGATATTCTGCCACATGACAGGAGAAGAGGAGGCGATGCGCGTAATATCACGAAAGCCGCCGGCGGCGATCGTTTTCATGGTCTCATTCTCATCATCGATCGAAGCAATCAGGTTCACCAGACTTGCAGCGATCACATGTGGAAGATGGCTGATCGAGGCAGTCGCATGATCGTGTACTTCATAGTCTAAGATCATCGTCTGTGCACCTAAAGAGGCAATATAGGCTTCCATCTTAGCAAGTACATCCGGATCTGTTTTTGCAGATGGTGTCAGAATGTAATATGCATTTTCTAACAGATAAGCGGTTGCACTGTGATAGCCGGTCTGTTCCGAACCGGTCATTGGATGTCCGCCGATGAAGTGATCCTCTAATCCAAGCCGGATGACTTCCTTATGAATATCGGATTTGACGCTGCCGACATCTGTAATGATACAGTCCTTGCGGATAATATCCTTAAGCTGCCGGATATATTCAATATTTTTACGGACCGGACAGCATAAGAAGATCAGGTCACAGTCCGCGAATGCAGTCAGATCTAACAGTCCGCTATTTTGGATCGTTCCATCCTCATATGCTTCCGTAACAGTAGAAGCGTGTCCGGCAGTTGCAATCATTTTTGTCGCCGGGTAGATCCGTTTGATCGTCTTTGCGATCGAACCGCCGATCAGACCCAGTCCGATAAAGCCTATATTTCCAAAGTCCATGTCTTAACCTTTCTATAGTTGTGTTGTCTGTATGTTTATTTTCTTCCGGCAAGAGAAATATATGGGCGGATGTTGTCCATGACAGAATCAAACTGTTCAAAGTTTAAGGACTGTGGACCGTCTGATAAGGCATGGGCAGGATCGTTATGAACTTCGATCATAAGACCATCTGCACCACATGCAATGCCTGCCTTGGCAAGTGGCTCTACAAAGCTTCTTACGCCGGTAGCATGGGAAGGATCGACGATAACCGGAAGATGGGATTTCTCTTTTAATACGCAGACAGCACTTAAGTCTAACGTATTTCTGGTTGCGGTTTCAAAGGTACGGATACCACGTTCGCAGAGGGCAACGTTTGGATTGCCGGAGGAAATGATGTATTCCGCTGCATTTAACCACTCATCTATTGTAGCAGCAAGCCCACGCTTGAGCAATACAGGAAGTCCGGTTTTTCCGACCTCTTTTAACAGCTCGAAGTTCTGCATGTTTCTTGCACCTACCTGTAACATATTAACATATTTTACGGCAGATTCAACCGCATGTGCACTGGTAACTTCACAAATTGTTGCAAGTCCGGTCTCTTCGGAAGCTGTTTTCATATAACGTAAGCCTTCTTCCTCAAGTCCCTGGAAAGAGTATGGGGAAGTACGTGGCTTGTATGCGCCGCCGCGGAGGATCGTTGCACCGGCTTTTTTGACCGCCTGAGCGATACACATTAACTGCTCCTCGGATTCAACGGCACAAGGACCTGCCATGATCGTCATGGTATCCGGCCCGATCACGGTGTCTTTTACCTTGAAGCTGGTTGGCTGTGGATGGAACTTGCGGTTCGAGAGCTTATAGCTTTCTGTGATCGGAACAATCTTTTCAACCGCAGGTGCGGCTTCGATGGCAGTGGTATCTAACTTAGACTTATCACCAACCACGCCAATGATGGTGACTTCTTCGCCTTCGGAGAGATGTGTCTTTAATCCTTTTGCTTCTACTTCTGTAACAACATGTTTGATGGCATCCTCGGATGCATTTGGTTTCATTACGATGATCATAATAAGGTTCCTTTCTCTTTCTATAGATAAAATTCATTTGATTCATACGAAACAACTAGACTTAGTATAACATAAAAAATTAAAAAATCAACACTTTAAAGCGCAAAAGTTTAACGCATAAAAGCAACAACAAAAAAAGTAATACAAAAGAAGAATGAGAATAATAATATTGTTGAATGAAAAAGATAAAAAGTCAAAGATAATGTGCAAACTGTTCATAGCGTATTCATAATTTGTTCATATACTTTGTATAAAATATATAATATAGTTGATGAAACGGAAAATAAATAGTAAAATATATACATAATCTAACGACTTGCATCGTGTGAAATGAATTTTCACACACGGGATTTGTGTCTGCGCACACTTGGCACAAACCCGGCGGGTGCACAGTTTATCTGTGTACGGCACAAAAATGTGTGTAGAAATGAGGATGCATATGAATGTGTACACAACAGACAGAATTCGTAATGTTGTCCTTTTAGGACATGGTGGTTCCGGTAAAACAAGTCTGGTTGAGGCAATGGTATATTTATCCGGGGCAACAACGCGTATGGGGAAGATCTCAGAAGGAAATACTATCAGTGATTTCGATAAGGAAGAGATCAGGCGGAAGTTTTCCATCCAGACTTCTGTCATTCCGGTCATCTGGGAGGATACGAAGATCAATATTTTAGATACACCGGGTTATCCTGATTTTATCGGTGAAGTAGAAGAGGCAGTCAGTGCAGCCGATGCAGCGATTATTGTCGTATCCGGCAGGAACGGCGTAGAGACAGGGACGAAGAAGGCATGGGAGATCTGTGAAAAGTATAAGCTGCCGCGCATGTTTTACGTCACAGAGATGGATATTGACAATGCAAGCTACAGACAGGTCGTAGAGGATCTGCAGCAGTTATATGGAAAGAAGATCGCACCGTTCCATCTGCCGATCCGTGAGCATGAGAAGTTTGTCGGATATGTCAATGTGGTAAGTAAGAATGCGAACCGCTGGGATGACAAGGGGCAGGTACAGGAATGTGACATCCCGGATTATTCGATGGAGAACCTGAATCTTTGCAGAGATGTTTTGATGGAAAGTGTTGCAGAGATCAGCGAAGAATTCATGGAACGGTATTTTAACGGAGAAGAATTCTCGGAAAATGAGATCCGGCAGGCACTCAGAGGAAATGTCTCGGAAGCAGGTATCATGCCGGTTACGATGGGATCGAACCTGTTAGCACAGGGCGTTTATACCTTATTAGATGATATTGTAAAATACTTCCCGAGTCCGGAAAAGCGTTCCTGCACCGGTATCAATGCAAAGAGCAATGAAGTATATCAGGCAGATTATGATTTTGCAAAGCCGAAGTCAGCCTATATTTTTAAGACGATCGCAGATCCGTTCATCGGAAAGTATTCCCTGATCAAGGTGAATTCCGGTGTACTAAAGCCGGATGATGTTTTATATAACCACCACCGTGATGTGGAAGAGAAGATCGGAAAGCTCTATGTGATGACCGGAAGCAAGGCGCAGGAGGTAAAGGAGCTGCATGCCGGAGACATCGGAGCACTTGCAAAGCTGACAGATGCGGTAACAACGGATTCTTTATCGACGAAGGCGAATCCGATCCTGTATATCCGTACCTCGATCTCAACCCCATATACGAATATGCGGTATAAGGCAAAAAACAAGGGAGATGAGGATAAGATCTCACAGGCATTGCAGAAGATGATGGCAGAGGATCTGACATTAAAGGCAGTCAATGACAGTGAAAACAGTCAGACACTGTTATGCGGGATCAGTGATATGCACCTAGAGGTAGTGGCAGCGAAGCTGTTTAACCGCTATAAGATCGAGATCGAGCTTTCAAGACCGAAGGTTGCTTTCCGTGAAACGATCCGCAAGAAATCAGATGTTGAGTATAAGTACAAAAAGCAGTCCGGCGGCCACGGTCAGTACGGACATGTGAAGATGACATTTGAACCTTCCGGTAATCTGGAAGAAGCATATGAATTTTCCGAGACAGTGGTCGGAGGTGCAGTTCCGAAGAACTTTTTCCCGGCAGTGGAAAAGGGAATTCAGGAATCGGTAAAGAGCGGACCGCTTGCAGCATATCCGGTGGTTGGTGTGAAGGCAGTCTTATACGATGGATCTTATCATCCGGTAGATTCTTCCGAGATGGCATTTAAGGTAGCTGCATCAGGAGCCTTTAAGAAGGGTATCCTAGAAGCGTCACCGGTCTTATTAGAGCCGATCGCGCAGCTTACGGTCTGTGTGGAGGATGCTTACACCGGAGATATCATGGGAGATCTGAACAAACGCCGTGCAAGGGTGCTTGGCATGAATCCGACCGGAGATGGCAAGACCGAGATTACAGCAGATATTCCATACATGGAATTGTTTGGATATAACAATGTTTTAAGATCCATGACAGGGGGAGGAGGAGAATTCCGTTACGAATTCTCACGTTATGAGCAGGCACCGGGCGATGTCGCAGATGCGGAGATCGCAAGACGTGCATCGAAGCTGAAACAGGATGAGATATAAGTAGATAGCGGCAAAGGAGATGGTTTTATGAGGAAGAGAAGAGCATTGTATGCGGTGGTGCTGATACTGGCATTACTGTTTGATGATCCACAGCTTGCCAAGGCCAAGACTGTGTCGGATGCATTCTCTTCCTTTGACATGTCTTCCTTCTGGGACTATGGCTTGGAGCTTGCGGATGAGAAGAAGGAGAACTACGATATTACCTATTATCTGAATGGCGGAACAGAGAATCTCTTAAGCGTACATTCTTACAGCGAAGAAGATCTGCCATTGGTGCTTCCAATCCCGGAAAAGACCGGATATAATTTTGCCGGCTGGTATACAGAGAGCGGTTTTCGCAATAAGATCTCCGTGATCGAGAACAGCGACTACGGCGACATTGCGCTGTATGCAAAGTGGACCAGGAAGATCAATTCCGGCTACAATGTCCAGATGTATTCCTATAAGACCGGTTCGATGGTCAGCGGAACGGATAAAGAATTAAAAAACTGTGAATACGATTTTGTAGATAACATTGAGATTCCGGGTATGCCGTCGACGAGAGAAAAGGATTATATGGATAATCTGATCGCAACGTATGGACAGTGTCCGCAGGGCATCTGCATTACCGATGAATACTATCTGGTCACCGCGTATTGTACGGATGATGATGAGAGCCTTGGCTCGTTATATGTATTTGATAAGGACAGTGGCGAATATCTGGTAACGCTTGGCATGAAAAAGAGAAGCCATCTGGGCGGACTGACTTTTGATGGAAGAAATCTCTGGATCTGCCACTCGGATACGAGATCCCTAGAGCGCATTTCCTACGCATATCTGAAAAAGGTAGCGGCAATGAAGCCGAAGGCGTTTGTCGATGCGACAGGATTATTTGAAGAATACCGTGTGTCAAATATTCCATCCTGTGTAACTGCATACGATGGCAAGCTCTGGGTCGCTACACATAATATCTACTTTAAGTCGGTAATGATTGCTTATCAGTACCGCGATGGCAAGCTAAAAGAGATGGAACGTTACCGTATCCCGGAGAAGGTACAGGGAATTGCCTTTGATGTGACCGGCAATGTTTACTTAAGCACTTCTTATGGACGGGATAAATCTTCCTATCTTAAGGTTTATGACGATGTGGATGCAATGGATCGTGCACCGTCAAAGCCGATGTGTAAGGTGGAGATGCCGCCGTGTTCCGAGGAACTGTGCATAGCAGATGGAAAGGTATATGTACTTTTCGAATCGGCAAGCAGAAAGTATTTTGAGGGAACAGACGGAAAAGGCAGCAGTATTGCTCCGATCGACAAGATCTTAACAGTTGGAATCTCCTCGATCGTAAACAATCAAAAAGGTTGACAAATGGGCGGTTTGTGATTAAGATACTAAGTGGTATGAAAGAGATACCTCTTCGTCTCTGGATGGAGACGGAGAGGTTTTTTAGTATATGGAAAAGGAGTAATAGCTATGAGTAATACTTACAATCCAAAAGCCATTGAGAAAAAATGGCAGAAGGTCTGGGAAGATGAAAAAGCATTTGCAGCCGGAACAGACTACAGCAAACCAAAGTTCTATGCATTGGTAGAGTTCCCATATCCGTCGGGACAGGGACTTCATGTTGGTCATCCAAGACCATACACCGCATTAGATATTGTTGCAAGAAAGAGAAGAATGCAGGGATACAATGTATTATATCCAATGGGATGGGATGCGTTCGGACTTCCAACGGAGAACTATGCGATCAAGAATAAGATCCATCCGAAGATCGTAACGAAGAATAACGTTGCAAGATTTAAGCAGCAGTTACAGTCCCTTGGTTATTCCTTCGACTGGGATCGTGAGATCAATACAACAGATCCGGAGTATTACAAATGGACACAGTGGATCTTCTTAAAGTTATTTAAGGCAGGTCTGGCATATAAAAAAGAGATGCCGATCAACTGGTGTACTTCCTGTAAGGTTGGTCTTGCAAACGAGGAAGTGGTAAACGGTGTCTGTGAGCGTTGTGGTGCACCGGTTGTCCGTAAGGTCAAGAGTGAGTGGATGTTAAAGATCACAGAGTATGCGGACAAGCTGATCGAAGGATTAAATGATGTTGATTATATTGAGCGTGTAAAGACTTCCCAGAAGAACTGGATCGGAAGATCAACCGGAGCAGAGGTTGATTTCTCTATCAAGGATAAGGAAGACAAGTTAAGAGTCTATACGACACGCTGTGATACGTTATTCGGTGTTACTTACATGGTTGTTTCCCCGGAGCATCCGATCATTGATAAGTATAAGGATGAATTAAAGAACTGGGATGCAATCGTTGCATATCGTGAAGAAGCTGCAAAGAAGTCTGACTTTGAGCGTGCAGAGCTTGCAAAGGATAAGACGGGTGTCTTATTAGACGGACTGACAGCAATCAATCCGGTAAACGGAAAAGAGATCCCGATCTGGATTTCCGACTACGTACTGATGTCTTATGGTACCGGTGCAATCATGGCTGTACCTGCCCATGATGAAAGAGACTGGGAGTTTGCAAAGAAGTTCGATCTTCCATTGATCCAGGTGGTTGGTAAAAACGGAGAAGCAGTAGATATTGAAGCCGCTGCGTTTACCGATGTTGCAACCGGTGTATTGATGAATTCCGACTTCTTAAATGGACTGGAAGTTAAGGATGCAAAGGAAAAGATGATTGCGTTCTTAGAGGAACATAAGATCGGAGCTGCCAAGACAAACTACAAATTAAGAGACTGGGTATTCTCCCGTCAGCGTTACTGGGGCGAGCCGATCCCGATCGTACACTGCGACAAGTGCGGCTATGTTCCGGTAGATGAGAAGGATCTTCCTCTGATGTTACCGGAGGTTGACAGCTATATGCCGACCGATAACGGAGAATCTCCACTGGCAGCAATGACAGACTGGGTAAATACCACATGTCCATGCTGTGGCGGTCCTGCAAAGCGTGAAACAGATACGATGCCACAGTGGGCTGGATCTTCCTGGTACTTCTTAAGATATACCGATCCGACGAATACAGAGGCACTTGCAAGTCCGGAAGCATTAAAATACTGGCTCCCGGTAGACTGGTACAATGGTGGTATGGAACATACAACCCTTCATCTGCTGTATTCAAGATTCTGGCATAAGTTCCTCTATGATCAGGGTGTTGTTCCATGTCCGGAACCATACCAGAAGAGAACTTCCCATGGTATGATCCTTGGTGAGAACGGCGAGAAGATGTCAAAGTCAAGAGGAAATGTCGTAAATCCGGATGACATTGTAAGAGATTATGGCGCAGATACCTTAAGAACCTATGAGATGTTCATCGGTGCATTCGAGCTGAGCGCATCCTGGTCTGAGGATGGTGTAAAGGGCTGCCGTCGTTTCTTAGAGCGTGTATGGAAGTTACAGGATATGATGATAGACGAAGAAGGTTACTCGAAAGAACTCGAGACAAAGATGCATCAGACCATCAAAAAAGTAAGCAATGACTTTGAGGCAATGAAGTTTAATACTGCAATCGCAGCAATGATGACACTGGTCAATGAGTTCTATAAGGCCGGCAAGGTTACAAAGGGTGAGCTTTCCACACTGATCCTTTTACTGAATCCGGTTGCACCACATATGACAGAAGAGATGTGGGAGATCATCGGTGGAAACGGACATGTCTATGAGAACAAGTGGCCGGAATACGAAGAAGCAAAGACCGTTGAGAACGAAGTAGAGATCGCAGTACAGATCAATGGTAAGACAAAGGCAACCATCAAGATCTCGAAGGACATCGCGAAGGAAGATGCGATCGCACTTGGTAAGGAAGCCTTAGGCGATAAGTTATCCGGTAACATCGTAAAAGAAATCTATGTGCCGGGACGTATCGTTAATATTGTAGCAAAATAAGAACTGTAATCAGCAAAAGATCTTAAGCGTGACCGCTTAAGATCTTTTTGTTTGCATAGACTGCATCAAGGCAACGATCTGATCGGTCTTTTTCTGCTCTGCGGGAGACATATTCTGTTTTAGTAATTCGATCAGAAGCGTAGTTTCGTCCGGTGTAAATTCCATTCCATCCTTTTTGGCCGTACTGGCGGCACTCATCATGGCAGAAGCCATCTGTTTTGCATTCCCTGCCGGATGGCTGTTTGCAAAGTTCATAAGAAACTGCAATTTCTGCGGATCGATCTGCTGGAACTTCGGATCGTTTTCAAAGATATTCTTACTCATTACAGACTCCTTTTATTTTTGGAAGTTTTAAAAATTACAATCAATGGGAGCTTACGAGAAAAAGACCTCGTAGGTGGACATCATCTGAAACATATTTAAGATCATATCAATATTTTCCTTTTCGTGTTCGTTCGAGATCTCACTTAGATCAGAAAGCATCTGGAGCATTTTCTCATGGGGATCGGTGATCTCACACATGGAGACCGAGGGAGTCGCAGAAGAAAAGATCTGGGAAGTTTTCTGCAATTCCATATACTTGATCAGAACAGCCAGTGTTTTCTGCTGCCGCCATTCCATATAAGGGAGAATGGTTTTCATCATCTGAAGCTCATGTGTCTGAATCTGGGTATCAAAAGCTGTCGGTTTGTATTCATTATCCATGTCTGACCTCACTTTGCAAAGGCAAAGGATTGCTTTTTCTTAAGTCTATGAGAAGCATCGCCAAAGTATACCATTTTGCATATGATATTAACGAGCAGTGCCAAAAGTGGAACAGATAAAATTGTCTACTTGCAGAACATATTTTATCTGGTTCACTTTTGATAGTGCAAATAAGAAAGGTATGGTCATTTTATGGGAAGATTAATTATTGATGGCAGTCAGGTCTATGAGATAGATGAAGAATGCATCCGCAAAAAGAAGGAGCTGGAGAGAAAACGGAAAACAGAAGCAGAAAAAGACAGACGACGCAGCGGAAAAAGAAGAATGCAGGAATAAACAGCCCAATAAAAAAGAACTGCCGCCGAAGCGGCAATTCTTTTGGCATTGTGTGCCAATCAGCAGCCGAAGCCACATCCATTGTCATTTCCGCCACATCCACCACAGCAAAGAAGTAAGAGGATGATCCAGATACAGTTGTTGTCGCCGAAACAGCCGTTATTGCCGCATCCGTTGTTGCCGCAGCAGCATAACAGGATGATGATCCAGAGAATGGAACTGCATCCGTTGTTTCCTTCGTTACATCCACAATTTGTAGCTGCTAAATCACTCATTTGAAATTCCTCCAGAATTTTCTTACACTTCATACTATGGGAAAAAGAATGAAGTGTGACAAAAATGAAAAAAATTCTGAATTGGCTTGACAACAACTTGCATTATTGTATACAATTATCCAAAAGTACATGAATACTCAAAGTTCATCGTAGATGCGTAGGACGGATGAGGTTCGTATAGGAGGATTTAGTGATGAGAGAAGTTGTTATGAACGGCAAGACAAATCTGTTACAGCTTGAAGAGCATTTTTACCAGCTTGCCGATGTAAAAGAACCGAATGTTTTCCGTAATCTTTTTCCATATGAGGAGATCCCGAAGATTGCATTTAATGACCGAATTGTACCTCATAACATGCCGGAGAATATCTGGATTACCGATACGACCTTCCGTGACGGACAGCAGTCAAGAGCACCGTATACAACCGAACAGATCGTAACGATCTATGATTATCTGCACAAGCTTGGCGGCCCGAAGGGTAAGATCCGCCAGAGTGAGTTCTTCTTATACAGTAAAAAGGATCGGGATGCGGTTTACAAATGTATGGAGCGTGGTTATAAGTTCCCTGAGGTAACGAGCTGGATCCGTGCAAGCAAACAGGATTTCCAGTTAGTAAAAGACTTAGGACTGCGTGAGACAGGTATCTTAGTAAGCTGTTCCGATTATCATATTTTCTATAAGATGAAGATGACACGTAAGGAGGTTATGAATCTGTATCTGAGCGTGATCCGCGAGTGCTTAGAGACAGGTATCAGCCCAAGATGCCACTTAGAGGATATTACAAGATCAGATATCTATGGATTCGTGATCCCGTTTTGTCTGGAACTGATGAAGCTGATGGATGAGTATAAGATCCCGATCAAGATCCGTGCCTGCGATACTATGGGCTATGGTGTAAACTTTCCGGGAGCCGTAATTCCACGAAGCGTACCGGGTATTATCTACGGTCTTACCACACATGCAGGTGTTCCATCCGAACTGATCGAGTGGCACGGACACAATGACTTCTATAAGGCAGTTAATAACTCCACGACTGCATGGCTTTATGGTGCCAGTGGTGTCAACTGTTCTCTGTTTGGTATCGGCGAGCGTACCGGTAACACACCGCTTGAGGCAATGGTCTTTGAGTATGCGCAGCTTAAGGGAACCTTAGATGGCATGGATACCACTGTGATCACGGAGCTTGCAGAGTATTACGAAAAAGAGCTTGGTTATACACAGCCGCCACAGACTCCGTTTGTCGGCAAGAACTTCAATGTAACAAGAGCAGGAATTCATGCAGATGGATTATTGAAAAATGAAGAGATTTATAATATATTTGATACAGGCAAGTTTTTAAACCGTCCACCACTGGTAGCTGTATCAAACACTTCCGGTCTGGCAGGAATTGCACACTGGATCAATACCTATTATCATCTGCCAAAAGACAGATGGGTTGACAAAAACTCAGAACTTGTTAAGATGGTGAAAGCATGGGTAGATAAGCAGTACGACGAAGGCCGTGTTACCGTTTTAACGGATAATGAGCTTGTGGTAGAGATCACACGCTGCTGCCAGCAGTTAGATATTGTATTATAAGATAAGGAGGCTTCACTTTGAGCGAAGATAATTATTCCTTAAGTGGAAGAGTTTTTCACAAGATAAGAGAAGATATCCTTGCCGGAAAGTACAAGACAGATGAGACCTTAAAAGAAAAGACGATCGGTGATGAGCTTGGGGTAAGCCGTACACCGGTACGTGAAGCATTAAGACAGTTAGAATTAGAAGGACTGGTTACGATTATTCCGAACAAAGGGGCATCCGTAGTCGGAATTTCGAAGCAGGATATCAAGGATATTTATGAGATACGTGCCAGATTAGAGGGACTTTGTGCAAAATGGGCTGCGGATCATATTACGGCAGAGCAGATCACGGAGTTAGAAGAGAATATTTTTCTGGTAGATTTTCATGCGGAAAAGAAGAACTACACACAGGTATTAGAGCTGGATAATAAGTTTCATGAGATTTTATATGAAGCATGTAACAGCAAGATGCTAAAACATGAACTTTCCGCGTTCCATCACTATGTGGAACGGGTACGGAAGATCACATTATCCATGCCGGACCGCGTAGAAAAGTCAAACGAAGAGCACAGACTGATCGTGGACGCATTGAAAAAGCACGATGCCTTAGAGGCAGAGCGGCTTGCTACGAGTCATATGTTAAATACCATATCCAACATGGATAAGTTTGGATGGGATAATTTATTAGAAAATTAAATGGAGGACAGAAAATGGACAAGATTAAAATGAGCACACCACTGGTTGAGATGGATGGAGACGAAATGACACGTATCTTATGGCAGATGATCAAGGACGAGCTGTTAACGCCTTTTATCGACCTGAACACGGAGTACTATGACCTTGGTCTGGAACACAGAAATGAGACCAATGATCAGGTGACGGTTGACTCTGCAGAGGCAACAAAGAAATATGGTGTTGCTGTTAAGTGTGCAACCATCACTCCGAATGCAGCCAGAATGACAGAGTACAACTTAAAAGAGATGTGGAAGAGTCCAAACGGAACCATCCGTGCGATGTTAGATGGAACCGTATTCCGTGCTCCGATCATTGTAAAGGGCATCGAGCCATGTGTAAAAAACTGGAAGAAGCCAATTACGATCGCAAGACATGCCTATGGTGATGTATACAAGGCATCTGAGATGAAGATTCCGGGACCGGGTAAGTGTGAACTTGTCTATACCGCAGAGGACGGAACAGAGACAAGAGAACTGATCCACAACTTTACCGGTGCAGGCGTGATCCAGGGACAGCACAACCTCTGTGACTCCATTGAGAGCTTTGCAAGAAGCTGCTTTACCTATGCATTAGATACGAATCAGGATCTGTGGTTTGCGACCAAGGATACGATTTCCAAAAAGTATGACCATACTTTTAAGGATATTTTCCAGGAGATCTATGAGAAGGAATTCGAGGAGAAGTTCAAGGCTGCCGGAATTACATATTTTTATACACTGATCGATGATGCAGTTGCCCGTGTTATGAAGGCAGAGGGTGGATTTATCTGGGC
This sequence comes from Lachnospiraceae bacterium, assembly GCA_022764465.1. Taxonomy (GTDB): domain Bacteria; phylum Bacillota; class Clostridia; order Lachnospirales; family Lachnospiraceae; genus Roseburia_C. Next base: position 26,121 of record JALERL010000076.1, read on the forward strand.
ATGTAAGAACTACGACGGAGATGTCATGAGTGATATGGTATCTTCTGCATTCGGTTCTCTTGCAATGATGACTTCTGTATTGGTATCTCCACACGGATACTATGAGTACGAAGCAGCACACGGAACCGTTCAGCGTCATTACTATAAGCACTTAAAGGGTGAGGAGACATCCACGAACTCTGTTGCAACCATCTTTGCATGGACCGGAGCACTCAGAAAACGTGGTGAATTAGATCACAATCAGGCACTTTGTGACTTCGCAGACAAGTTAGAGGCAGCCTGCATTAAGACGATTGAGGATGGAAAGATGACAAAGGATTTAGCACTGATTACAACGAATCCGTCTCCGACCGTATTAAACAGTGAGAACTTTATCAAAGCAATCCGTGAGACATTAGAGCAGAGCTTATAATGAACCATACGGATCAATGGAATGGAGTAAAATATGATTTTAGCCTGTCAGAATATCAGTAAGTCTTTCGGGACAGACGAAATAGTAAAGCATGTGTCTTTTCACGTAGAAGACCATGAAAAAGTAGCGATTGTCGGCATCAATGGTGCCGGCAAGTCTACGTTATTGAAGATTATTATGGGAGAACTTTCGGCGGATGAAGGCGAAGTGACGCTTGCTAAGAATAAGAGTATCGGTTATCTGGCACAGTATCAGGATATCGACAGTGCCAATACGATCTATGAGGAGGTCTTAGCATCCTGCGGAAAATTGATCGAAATGGAAGCAAGGCTGCGGAAAATGGAAGATGCGATGGCAAATGCTTCGTCACAGTCTGAGGGCGCGATGGAAGAACTGATGGATCGCTATAACCAGTTCAGCCATGAATTTGACTTACAGGGTGGCTTTACCTTCCGCAGTGAGATCACCGGCGTGTTAAAGGGACTTGGATTTACGGAAGAAGATTTCACCAAGCGGATGCATGAATTATCCGGTGGCCAAAAGACAAGGGTAGCACTTGGCAAGCTGCTTGTGACCAAGCCGGATATCATCATGTTAGATGAGCCGACGAACCACTTAGACATGGAATCAATCAGCTGGTTAGAAAATTATCTGCTAAACTATAAGGGTGCCGTGATCATCGTGGCGCATGACCGTTATTTCCTAGATCGCGTGGTGACGAAGGTCGTAGAGATCTCCCGCCATACGGCAACGGTTTACGAGGGCAATTATACTGCCTATGCGAAGAAAAAAGAGCAGATGCGGGATGCCCTGTTAAAGCAGTATTATAACCAGCAGCGTGAGATCAGACATCAGGAAGAGGTCATTGCAAAGTTAAAGTCCTTTAACCGGGAAAAGTCCATCAAGCGGGCAGAAAGCCGGGAAAAGGCACTCGATAAGGTAGAACGGATCGAAAAGCCGATCGAGGAAAACACCGACATTCATCTTACCTTAGAGCCGGATATTACAAGCGGCAACGATGTGTTAACCGTTAAGGATCTGAAAAAATCCTACGAACGGACACTGTTTGAATCGATCGGTTTTGAGATCAAGCGTGGCGAACGCGTGGCACTGATCGGAAATAACGGAACAGGCAAGACGACGATCTTAAAGATCATCAACGAACTGGTAGAACCGGACTGTGGCGTGATCCATCTTGGCTCGAATGTTCATATCGGCTACTATGATCAGGAACACCAGAACCTGCACCCGGATAAGACACTTTTTGAAGAGATCTCGGATGCATACCCGGATCTGAACCAGACAAGGATCCGTAATGTACTTGCAGCCTTCTTATTTACGAATGATGATGTCTTTAAGAGGATCAGTGACTTGAGCGGTGGAGAGCGCGGCCGTGTATCCCTTGCGAAGCTGATGCTTTCCAATGCGAATTTTTTGATCTTAGATGAGCCGACAAACCATTTGGATATCACATCCAAGGAGATTCTAGAGTCGGCATTAAATGCATATACCGGAACGGTCTTATATGTGTCCCATGACCGTTATTTTATCAACCGTACCGCAACGCGTATCTTAGAACTGACCAGTAAGCAGATTGTCAACTATATTGGCAATTATGATTACTATCTGGAAAAAAGAGAAGAGATGCAGGCGGCTTACCTAAAGCCGGCAGCGGCAGAGGAAGAAAAGGCAGCAGCTTCTTCGAATGATCAGAAGCTCAGCTGGGAAGAAATGAAGAAGAAACAGGCAGCAGCACGTAAGATTGAAAATGCGATCAAAAAGGTGGAAGAGGAGATTGCTGAAAAAGAAGCCCTGATCGAAGCATTAGAGCAGGAATGTACAAAGCCGGAGGTCGCTGTCAATTCTGCAAAGTTAAATGAGATCCATGAAAAAATGTCGGCTGCAAATGAGCGGTTAGAGGCTTTGTATGAGGAATGGGAAGAACTCTCGTTGCATCAGGAATAAAAGATAGTTAAATTTTTCACACATTGACAGATCCTGCTGAAATACTTATAATTATTTCTAGTGTAGTGCTTTAGGAGGATGGGTATAGTGAGTAAGGAAATATCGCAGGCTGTTATTCGCAGAATGCCAAGATATTATAGATATTTAGGAGAACTGATCGATGAAGGTGTGGAACGGATTTCATCAAATGAGTTAAGCACCCGGATGAATGTAACAGCATCCCAGATCAGACAGGATCTGAATAATTTCGGAGGCTTCGGCCAGCAGGGATATGGCTATAATGTCAAGTATCTGTATGAAGAGATCGGTAAGATCATGGGTTTGAGCGAGCAGCATAATATCATTATTATCGGAGCCGGTAATCTCGGTCAGGCGATCGCGAATTATGTGAAGTTCGAACGGCTTGGATTTGTAACAATCGCATTGTTTGATGTGAATCCGGATATCTGCGGGAAGACGATTCGTGGGATACCGATCATGTTAGTCGATGAGATGGAAGACTTTATTGCAACGCATAAGGTCGATATTGCGGCACTTACGATGCCGAAGGAAAAAGCGGGTGCGATCGCAAAACAGCTCGTAGGATATGGGGTTCACGCAATCTGGAACTTTGCACATGTGGATTTAGAGATCGATGACGATGTAGTCGTAGAGAATGTGCATCTGTCCGATACACTGATGCAGCTTTCCTATAATATTGTTAAAAGCAGAAATGAGAAAAAATAGCATGCATTCGGAGTTTGCGTATGGAAGAGAAAGATTTTGAAAGTGCGTTAAAAGATAAAAAAGTCCCAATTCTTGTTTTAGATCAGAAATGGCACAGACTTTTCGCGTTAAGCGGCAAGCCGGAGAATGTGCTTGCCATTGAGTCAGAACTGAATCGTCTGATCGAACGGCAGGGACAGCTGAACAATGATCTGAAGGACCTAAAGAAGCTGAAAAACAAGCTGATGGACAATATCGTTGTCAATATGGCGGGAACACATGAAGAGAATTCCGGTGCGATCGAGTCAAAAAAGTTAGAAGAGGATAAGCGTCTGATTGATGATGTCAATACGAAGATCGAGGAGGCAGAGGATGAATTATTAGAGCTGCCGAAGCTGATCCGTGATAAGAATGAGACGCTGATGATCGCAACGATGGACTTTTGTTATGATAAGCTTCGCAGTAACATGAAGGAAGCAGACGAGATCGCGGAATGGATCAGTCAGGTGCGCCGGGATCTGAAGAAGAATATCATCAAGAAGCAGAACCGCGAGATTAACAACCGTCAGATCTATTCTTATATGCATGATATTTTCGGCCCATCGGTGATCAATCTGTTTGATCTTGTGCAGGAAGATGTCGATGAGAAGTTAGAAAAGAAGCAGGGCAAAAAGCAAAGCGACAAACAGGAAGAGAAAACAGACGATACGAAAGAGAATGCACAGCAGGAAGAATAAGAAGAAGCAGACGCGTTGCCATTATGGCAGTGCGTCTGCATTTTGTATAAAATAGCCATTGGGAAGAGAAAAGGATGTGACGGACGATGGAATGGGCAGTAAGTGCGAAAGAAATGAAAAGCTGTGACAGCAATACCAGTTCCTATTATGGAATCCCATCGCTGGTACTGATGGAACGGGCGGCACTTCGGGTTGTAGAAGCAATCGGACAGGAGCAGTTAGATACCGGACGGATCTTGGTGGTGTGCGGATCAGGCAATAACGGCGGTGACGGGCTTGCAATCGCAAGGCTGCTGCATCTGCAGGGACATAAGACAGCGATCCTCTTAGCCGGAGATAAGAAGAAGTTCACACCGGATGCAAAGGTACAGTATGAGATCTGTAAAAAATATCAGATCCCGGTGATCAGTCCGGTGGAATTTGCCTGCCAGACCTATACGTTAATTATCGATGCCATCTTCGGAATCGGTTTATCGCGGAATATAAGCGGAAGCTATGCCGATCTGATCGATCAGATCAACGGCAGACCGGAAACAAAGCTTGCGGTCGATATTCCATCCGGCATTTCAACCGAAAACGGCAGTGTCATGGGGATCGCTATCTGGGCAGATCTGACCGTAACCTTTGCATATCCAAAGCTTGGACTGTTGTTTTATCCGGGGTGTGCATATGCAGGAAAGGTCATTGTCTCTGACATCGGCATTGATGAGAACAGTTGGTTAGGAAAAAAGCCACAGGTCGGTGTACTCCACATGGATGATGTAAGAAAGCAGATGATCCGCAGATCAGACGGAAATAAGGGAACGTTTGGAAAGGTACTCTTGATCGCTGGAAGCGTGAATATGGCAGGTGCGGCATATTTTGCAGCAAAGGCGGCGTACCGGAGCGGGTGCGGTCTTGTGCGGATCTATACGGCAGAAGAGAACCGGACGATTTTACAGAGCAGGATACCGGAAGCGGTTCTGTCAACCTATACCGGAAATCGACCGGATGTGGCGCAGCTTACTGAGGCACTGTCGTGGGCAGATGTGGTTGTAATCGGACCGGGACTTGGAACGGGTGAGGCAGCACATACACTGGTAAGGCATACGCTAGAGGATGCGGCTGTTCCAGTGGTGGTGGATGCAGATGCGCTCAATATTATCGCTGAGGATACACAGATCTTATTAAGACCGCACACCGAACTGGTGCTTACCCCGCATATGGGTGAGATGGCAAGGCTGACCGGAGACAGTATCGCTTATCTGAAGGCGAATATCCTGCCGGCTGCCGAAGAGTTTGCCAGAACGTATCATGTGATCTGTGTGTTGAAGGATGCAAGAACCGTGACAGCCATTCCGTATGGATGTTCCTACCTGAATGTAACCGGAAATGACGGTATGGCAACCGGAGGAAGCGGGGATGTCCTTTCCGGTATCATCGGCGGGATGATTGCACAGGGCATACAGCCGGATCGGGCAGCCCCGTCTGCGGTCTGTCTGCATGGCGCAGCAGGAGATCATGCCGCAGGGGAACTTGGCAGTCATGCCGTGATGGCTTCCGATATCATCGAGGCAGTCGGAAAGGTATTAGATCAAAGATAAAGGAAAGAGGGACACAGGATATGTGTGAGGAAAAGAAATACAGCAGGGTACATGCAAATATAGATCTGGATGCAGCAAGTTACAATATGGACGCTATGCATCAGCTTTTAAAAGAAGGAACAAAGATGTTTGCCGTGATTAAAACGGATGGTTATGGTCATGGTGCAGTAGAGATCGCACATAAGATCGAGGCACTCGATTATCTATTTGGCTTTTGCGTGGCAACGGTGGAAGAAGCGATGATCCTGCGCCGCCATGAGGTGAAAAAGCCGGTTCTGATCTTAGGATATACCTTCCCGGAGCAGTATGCCACGATCGTTGCAAACGAGATCCGTCCAACGGTGATCTCTTATGAGATGGCAAAGCAATTATCCGATGAAGCAGTAAAGCAGAAGAAAAACTGCTATGTGCACATCAAGACAGACACCGGAATGAGCCGGATCGGCTATCAGGTAAATGAAGAATCCGCAGAAGAAATAGCACGGATTGCAGCACTTCCGAATATAGTAATGGAGGGGATCTTTACCCACTTTGCACGCGCAGACGAGACAGATAAGACTGCTGCACGACATCAGTATGAACTGTTTTGTGAGATGATTAAGCTGTGTGAGAAGAAAAACGTCACATTTTTACTGCATCACTGTTCAAACAGTGCGGGGATCGTGGATCTGCCGGAATACAATATGGATGCGGTACGTGCCGGAATCACCCTGTATGGCTTATGGCCGTCCGATGAAGTACACAAGGAACGGATCTGCCTGCATCCGCTGTTAGAATTAAAGAGTCAGGTCGCATTTGTGAAGCAGCTTTCACCGGGACGTGAGATTAGCTACGGCGGAACGTATGTGGTACAAAAGGAGATGACTGTTGCAACGATCCCGGTCGGTTATGGAGATGGGTATCCGAGAGGACTTTCGAATAAGGGGTATGTGCTGATCCATGGACAGGAGGCGCCGATCCTCGGACGCGTCTGTATGGATCAGTTTATGGTAGACGTAACGGATATTGCGGATGTGCATACCGGAACGGAGGTTACACTGGTCGGAAAAGATGGAGAGAAGCAGATCACATTAGAAGAACTCGGAGAACTTTCCGGAAGATTCAACTATGAATTTGCATGTGATCTCGGAAGACGTATTCCGCGTGTTTATTTTGAAAACGGAAAGCGCGTTTTTGCAAGAGACTACTTTGGAGAATAAAAATATCGTATACACTCGCTGAAAATGGAAATACTTAAGGTATAACCAGAATAAATGGAGTGAGAAATATGATAATCAGACGTGGAGATGTATATTATGCAGATTTAAGACCGGTCGTCGGTTCGGAACAGGGCGGTGTAAGACCGGTACTGATCATACAAAATGATGTAGGAAACAGACACAGTCCGACTGTGATCTGTGCCGCGATCACTTCACAGATGAATAAGGCGAAGCTGCCGACCCATGTAGAACTTGACAGCAGAAGATATGCGATGGTCAAGGACTCAGTCATTCTCTTAGAGCAGTTACGCACGATCGATAAGACGAGACTTAAAGATAAGGTATGCCATTTGGATACAGAGATACTTACCAAGGTGGATAAAGCATTAGAAATCAGTCTTGAATTATGTACATAACTTGACGAATGATTTCGGAAATGCTATATTATTGCGAAAACAAGTTGTATACAAAAAGGAGAAAATGCATATGGATGACGGCGGGAGTCCGAATATAGAAAAGACAGAAAAGAAAAATGTATTCAAACGTATTTTGGAAAAAATCCCTTTTGTGAACACGGAAGATGTCACAGAAGAAGAGATCATATCCATGGTCAATGAAGGACATGAACAGGGTGTACTTTTAGAGAGTGAAGCAGAGATGATACATAATATCTTTGAGTTCGATGAAAAAGAGGCGAAGGATATTATGACCCATCGGAAAAATATTGTTGCACTCGATGGAAATGACACCTTTTTAGATGCCCTTTCTTTTATCGTTGAAAACCGATTTTCCAGATTCCCGGTATATATCGATGATATTGATAATATCATTGGTGTATTACATATCAAAGAAGCACTGTTAAACAGCCAGAAGCAGGAAGTGATGCAGCTTCCGATCAAGGATATTGACGGTCTGATCCGTGAGGTGGATTTTATCCCGGAGACACGTAAGATCAATGTTCTGTTTCAGGAGATGCAGATGGAAAAAAGTCATATGGTCATTGTCGTGGATGAGTATGGTCAGACGGCAGGACTTGTGGCAATGGAAGATATTTTAGAGGAGATCGTCGGAAATATTTTTGACGAACATGATGAAGAAAAGCATTTCATCGAAAAGCAGGCTGACGGTTCCTACCGGATGAACGGAATGGCACCACTTGAAGAGGTGGTAGAAGCACTCGGTATCCAGATGAATACCGAGGATTATGATACCTTAAACGGATTTTTGATCTCCCTGATCGATAAGATACCGGGAGATAACGAGGTCTTTGAGGTCAGCTATGAAGGCTGGTTATTTCAGGTAAAAGAAGTCGAGGATAAGATCATAAAGACTGTGCATGTGGTCAGACAGACCGGTGGAACAGATTCTGATAAGGATACTTCTTGTCAGACCGCTGAAAAGATGATAGAATAAAATGTAAAATACCAATAGAAAAGAGGATATAGTTATGTCAGGACATTCCAAATTTGCCAATATTAAGCATAAGAAAGAGAAGAATGATGCGGCAAAAGGAAAAGTATTTACCATGATTGGAAGGGAAATCGCAGTTGCTGTAAAAGAAGGCGGCTCCGATCCTGCAAATAACAGCAGATTAAGAGATGTAATTGCAAAAGCGAAAGCAAATAACATGCCAAACGATACCATCGAGCGTGGAATCAAAAAGGCAGCCGGTGATGCAGGCTCTGTAAACTACGAGACAGCTGTTTATGAGGGTTATGGTCCATCCGGAACTGCCATCATCGTTAAGACATTAACAGATAACAGAAACCGTACCGCTGCAAATGTACGTAATGCATTTACAAAGGGACAGGGAAGTATTGGAACACAGGGTTGTGTGTCCTATATGTTTGATGAGAAAGGTCAGATCATTATCGCAAAGGAAGACTGCGATATGGATGCAGATGATCTTATGATGTTAGCATTAGATGCCGGTGCAGAGGACTTTTCCGAGGAAGAGGACAGCTTTGAAGTGATCACAGATCCGGAAGCTTTCGGTGAAGTTCGTGAAGCATTAGAGAAGGCAGGCATTGTAATGGCAAGTGCAGAAGTTACCATGCTGCCACAGAATTATGTAGAATTAACAGAGGAAGCAGATCTTACGAATATCCAGAGAATCCTTGATCTTTTAGATGATGATGATGACGTTCAGGAAGTATACCATAACTGGGATGCCTAAGCACGGGTCAGACATCGCGTAAGGACAGGGAAGGAGAAGCGTATGAGCGATAATCATCAGGAAAATTACCAGATAGAAACGAAGTGTATTCAGTCCGGCTGGCATCCGAAAAACGGAGAACCGCGTGTACTCCCGATTTATCAGAGTACGACGTTTAAGTATGATACCAGTGATCAGATGGGACGTCTGTTTGATTTAGAGGAAGCCGGATATTTTTATACCAGATTACAGAATCCGACCAATGATGCAGTTGCAGCAAAGATCGCAGACTTAGAGGGTGGAGTTGCAGCAATGCTTACTTCTTCCGGACAGGCAGCCAATTATTTTGCAGTATTTAATATCTGTGAAGCGGGTGATCATGTTGTTGCATCGAATTCCATTTATGGCGGAACCTTTAATCTGCTTGGTACAACATTAAAGAAGCAGGGTATTGAATGTACCTTTGTTGATCCGGATGCTTCCGAAGAAGAGATAAACGCAGCATTCCGTCCGAATACGAAGGCGATGTTTGGTGAGACGATCGCCAATCCGTCGTGCGTGGTATTAGACATTGAGAAGATGGCAAAGATCGCTCATGCACATGGCGTACCGCTGATCATTGACAATACATTTGCAACACCGATCAATTGTCGTCCATTTGAGTGGGGAGCAGATATTGTTACCCATTCGACGACAAAGTATATGGATGGTCATGCAATGAGTGTGGGTGGCTGTATCGTTGACAGTGGTAATTTTGACTGGGAAGCATATGGAGATAAGTTTGCAGGACTGACCAGACCGGATGAATCCTATCATGGTATCATCTATACACAGAAGTTTGGCAAGCTTGCATACATAGAAAAGGCAACTGCACAGCTGATGCGTGATCTCGGCTCGATTCCTTCTCCAATGAATACATTCCTTTTAAATGTCGGATTAGAGACGTTACATTTACGTGTTCCAAGACATTGCGAGAATGCATTAAAGGTAGCAAAGTTCTTAGAACAGCATGAGAAGGTCGCCTGGGTGAAATATCCGGGATTAGAGAGTAATCCGTATCATGCACTTGCCCAAAAATATATGCCGGATGGAACCTGTGGTGTGATGGCCTTTGGATTAAAGGGGGGAAGAGAAATATCGATTTCCTTTATGGATCACTTAAAGCTTGTAGCAATCGTCACACATGTTGCAGATGCAAGAACCTGTGTCCTTCACCCGGCAAGTCATACCCATCGTCAGATGACAGATGAACAGCTTTTAGAAGCCGGAATCGCACCGGATCTGATCCGGCTGAGTGTCGGAATCGAAAATGCAGATGATATTATTGCCGATCTAAGTCAGGCATTGGAGTGTATTTAACAGATAGTAGTGATTATTCTGCAGGGGTGCAGAAATAACAGGGAGGTATCGTTACTTTATGAAAAAAATACTTTTTGCAGCTTCAGAATGTGTTCCATTTATCAAAACCGGTGGTCTTGCGGATGTATGTGGGGCACTGCCAAAGGAATTCGATAAAAGATACTGGGATGTGCGTGTGGTTCTTCCGAATTATACCTGTATTCCGGAAAAGTACCGGAACGAATTCAAGTATGTCACACATTTTTATATGAGTACCGGAAGCTATGTACAGAATAAGTATGTCGGTGTCTTACAGTACGAACTGGATGGCATTACATATTACTTCATTGATAACAGGGAATATTTCGAATGTTTCCTTCCATACGGAAACATCCGCTATGACATTGAAAAGTTTATATTCTTTGATAAGGCAGTATTGTCGATGCTGCCACTGATCGGTTTCCAGCCGGATATCATTCACTGCCATGACTGGGAGACAGGATTTATCCCGGTATATCTGAAGAATGAATTTCAGGGCGATATGTTCTTCTGGGGCATGAAGTCGATCATGACGATTCATAACCTGAAGTTCCAGGGAATCTGGGATGTGAAGACGGTACAGGGACTTTCCGGACTTCCGGCAGAGTTATTCACGCCGGATAAGCTGGAGTATCAGAAGGATGCGAATATGTTAAAAGGTGGTCTGGTATATGCAGACTACATTACAACGGTAAGCGATACCTATGCAAATGAGATCCAGACTGAGTATTACGGTGAAGGCTTAAATGGTCTGATGTCAGCCAGACATTTTGATATGCAGGGTATTGTAAACGGAATTGATTATAATGTTTACAATCCGGATACGGATCAGAAGATCTATGTCAATTATAATGCAGAAACTTTCCGCAAGAAGAAGTGGCAGAACAAGGTGAAGCTTCAGGAAGATCTTGGACTGGCAGTAGATAAGAAGAAGTATATGATTGGTCTGATCTCAAGACTGACGGATCAGAAGGGACTGGATCTGATCAATTACGTCATTGAACGTATTGTAGATGATTATACACAGTTCGTTGTGATCGGAACCGGTGATTCGAACTATGAGAATGCATTCCGTTACTATGCATGGAAGTATGGTGACCGCGTATCTGCAAACATCTGTTATTCGGATGATCTTGCACATAAGCTGTATGCGGCTGCGGATGCATTCTTAATGCCATCGCGTTTTGAACCATGCGGTCTGACGCAGTTGATCTCTTTCCGCTACGGAACCGTTCCGATCGTACGTGAGACGGGCGGATTAAAGGATACCGTTCAGGCGTATAATGAATATGAGAATACCGGAGACGGCTTCTCCTTTACGAATTATAATGGCGAAGAGATGCTCAATACGATCAATTACTCAAAGCATATTTTCTTTGATAAGAAGAAGCAGTGGAATCAGATGATCGACCGTGGTATGGCAAATGATTTCTCATGGAACAACTCCAAAGGACGTTACGAGAACCTTTATAACTATCTGATTGGATAAAGATACCGGAATAGTTTGAAAAGTCGTACATATAATAAACAGGCAGGTAACTGCCTGTTTTTTTGTTATATATATCAAAAGAAAAGGGGATCAGAGAAAATGAGAAAATCAATTGAGGATATTGAAATGGCAAGAAAAAGTATTCAGGAAAACAGAACAGACTGGAAGAACGATACAAGCAGCCAGAGCGCAGACAATAGGGCGGATAACCTGGAAGCGGAAGAAGATAAGATACAGAAGGAAAATGAAAGTATCCGTGAAATGGGGCAGCTGGCATTAAAGGAGAACCACTACCGTCACCGCATTCATCTGCTGTCTGTGATCGGTGAGATCGAAGGCCATGAGTGTCTTTCTTCTTCCACTAAGACAACCAAGTATGAGCATGTTTTGCCAAAGCTTGCAGAAATCGCAGATTCTGATCAGGTAGACGGGGTGCTGATCCTGTTAAATACGGTTGGCGGTGATGTGGAATCCGGACTTGCGATTGCCGAGATGATCGCATCATTGGATAAGCCTACGGTATCACTAGTGCTTGGCGGCAGTCATTCCATTGGAGTTCCGCTTGCGGTATCGACCGATTATTCCTTTATCGTTCCATCCGGTACGATGGTGATTCATCCGGTGCGTATGAGCGGCACTGTTATTGGTGCACCCTCCACATATGATTATTTCAAACAGATGCAGGATCGGATCTTAACTTTTATTGCAACCCACAGTAAGGCGAAAACAGACCGGTTAGAGGAAATGATGATGAATACAGGAATGCTGACAAAAGACCTCGGTACGATCTTAGTCGGAGAACAGGCAGTAAAGGAAGGTCTGATCTCGGAAGTAGGCGGAATTGATAAGGCATTGGGCAGGCTGCATCATATGATCGAGAAGAAGAGAGACTGTTAAGAAAATCTTAATATGCAAAAAATAGATAGAAGTGAAACGTGATAATGACAAAAGCTTTCAGATATGATAATATATATTACGTATGGTTGAATTTATAAGGAGGCACATATGTCATTATTACAAGCGATATTTATGGGATTGATTCAGGGATTAACAGAGTTCCTGCCAGTCAGCAGTTCCGGTCATCTGGCAATTTTTCAACAGCTTTTTAAGATGGAAGAAGCAGATATGTTTTTTGATGTGCTGCTTCACTTAGGAACGCTGGTTGCGGTGTTTATTGTATATTATAAGGATATCTGGAAGATGATCTGCGAGGGTTGCAGCATCATCCGTGATGTCTGTATCAACATTTCTATCTTTTTTAAAAACCTTTCACATGAGGAGAAAAAGCCTTACCTGAGAGTCGTAAACAACAGTTACCGGAAGTTCGTTATGTTAGTTATTGTTTCCACGATACCGACCGGAGTGATCGGATATGTGGCAAGAGATCTGGTTTCCATGGCATCCCAGATTCTGATCGTTCCGGGAATCTGTCTGATCATTACATCCATTCTGCTTTTTATTGCAGACCGTGTACCGGATGGTGGCAAGACCCCGAAGAACGTTACGTATACGAATGCTTTCGTTGTGGGTATTACACAGGGTATTGCGACACTGCCGGGTATTTCACGTTCCGGAACTACGATCACAGCCTGTCTGTTAAGTGGTTATAGCAGGAAATTTGCAGTAAAGTATTCCTTCATCATGTCAATCCCGGCGATTTTAGGTGCGCTGGTATTAGAGATTAAGGATGTTGATTTTTCTGCTGTTACCGGAAGCATGGCAGTGAACTATCTGGTTGGAACGATCGTGGCAGGCATCGTCGGATATATCTGTATTAAGACGATGTTAGTGGTTGTCCGTAAAAAGAAGTTTACTGTTTTTTCAATATATTGTCTGATCCTTGGTGCGTTCTCAATCGGCGCATACTTCTATCTGGCATAGGAATAAGCAGGATCAGATCAGGAGGTTTATATGGCAACGGGTACTAGAAGAACGACATCAAAAAAGCGTACCACAAAGAAAAAAAGACAACAGGAGGCAGCCTTTCGCAATGAGGTGATTCTGTGGATCGTTCTTGCAGTCAGTATCATCATTTTTCTTGCCAATTTTGGAGTTGGGGGATTTGTCGGAGAGAAGATCAGTGCCTTTATCTTCGGACTGTTCGGACTTACGGCATATGTTTTCCCAATCTGTCTGTTTGTCGGAACAGCATTTGCAATGTCGAATAAAGAGAATGGCGTGGCAACGATCAAGCTGGTTGCCGGAATCTTATTTGTTGCATTTCTCTGTCTGTTTGTACAGATGGTATCCGATACGGACAAGGCTCAGAATGCAGTAGAAGCATTCAAAAGCAGCATGGAGACAAAAGGTGGTGGCGGAATCGTCGGCGGACTGTTAGAAAGTCTGTTGTGTCCGGCATTCGGTGTGATCGGTACATATGTGATCGATATTATCGTATTGATCATTGCACTTGTTCTGATTACAGAGCGGTCTTTTTTCCGTGGTATGCAAAAGGGTGGAAAGAAGCTGTATGATACAGCAAGGGATGATGCTGCAAGACGAAAAGAGATCCAGAGTAAGCGGCGAGATCTAAGAGAGCAGGAGCGTGAGCAGCGGCGTATGGACAAGCATGTCAGCGGCGTTGCAATGAATACAAAGTTAGAAAAACCATCAAAAAAGAAATCTGAGGCTGAGCCGGCAGGATTAAGTGAATTAAAGCCGGAACCGGAGCTTGTCACACCAAAGGTACAGGAGGAAGAGCATATCCGTCTGACGAGTGATGAAACTGCATCGGCAGAAACGGCACCGGCATCGGGCAATGTCTTTGAAGACTTTCATAAGCTGTTCGAGCAGCCGCAGGAGACGATAGAATTACCGGAGATGCCTGCTGCAGAACCGGAGCACACAGCCCCATTGGAAACTGATATATCATCGGAAGATTTTATACCGGTGAACGCAGAAAGTCCATTGACCGAAGTAAGTGAAGCCGATGCAGATCCGGTTACAGATCCGGAACCGGAGCCGAAGAAGCATCGTTCCACCCGTTCTTCGAAGGAAGAAGTGGAGCAGGAGATTGCAGATGTTGCAATGACCGTCCAGGCTCAGGAGCAGATGCAGGGTGAAGCAAAGCAGACGTATATCTTCCCACCGGTGTCCCTGTTAAAGGCCGGGGATAAGAATGCAGCCGGAGATACACAGGCACACTTAAGGGCGACAGCAGCAAAGCTGCAACAGACCTTAAAGACATTCGGGGTCAATGTAACGATCACGAATGTCAGCTGCGGACCGGCGGTTACCAGATATGAAATCCAGCCGGAAATGGGTGTGAAGGTCAGTAAGATTGTTGGACTTTCTGATGACATCAAGCTGAATCTTGCGGCCGCAGATATCCGTATGGAAGCCCCGATTCCGGGCAAGGCGGCAATCGGTATCGAGGTACCGAACAAGGAAAGCGTTGCCGTTATGTTCCGTGATCTGGTGGAATCGGAAGAATTTAAAAAACATCCGTCACCGATCGCATTTGCAGCCGGTAAGGATATTGGTGGAAAGGTAATTGTTACAGATATTGCAAAGATGCCGCATCTTCTGATCGCGGGAGCAACAGGTTCCGGTAAATCCGTCTGTATCAATACGATCATTATGAGTATTCTCTATCGTGCCCATCCGGATGATGTGAAGCTTATTATGATTGATCCGAAGGTCGTGGAATTGAGTGTCTACAATGGAATTCCGCATCTGTTTATTCCGGTTGTCACAGATCCGAAGAAGGCGGCAGGTGCCTTACACTGGGCGGTATCAGAGATGACAGACCGTTATAACAAGTTCGCGGAATTCGGTGTGCGTGACCTCAAGGGCTATAATCAGAAGGTGGAGAGCATCGCAGATATCGATGATCCGGACAAGCCAAAGAAGATGCCGCAGATCGTTATCATTGTAGATGAGTTAGCAGATCTTATGATGGTTGCACCGGGGGATGTCGAGGATGCGATCTGTCGTCTGGCACAGCTTGCAAGAGCGGCCGGAATTCACCTGATCATCGCAACACAGCGTCCATCGGTCAATGTCATTACGGGTCTGATCAAGGCGAACATGCCGTCGCGAATCGCATTTTCCGTGACATCCGGAGTGGATTCCCGTACGATCCTTGATATGAACGGAGCAGAGAAGCTGCTTGGAAAAGGAGATATGCTGTTTTATCCGCAGGGGATGCAGAAGCCACTTCGTGTCCAGGGCGCATTTGTTTCGGATAAGGAAGTCGCAGACGTGGTAGATTTTGTGAAAAACCAGAATGGAGAAGTTTCTTATAACAATGAGATCGAAGAGAAGATGAGCAGTATCAGTACCAGTTCCGGCGGATCGGATTCTTCCGGTGCACCGGGCGATGACCGGGATGTGTATTTTGCAGATGCTGCGAAGCTTTTAATTGATAAGGATAAAGGATCGATCGGTATGCTGCAGCGATACTTTAAGATCGGTTTTAACCGGGCGGCAAGGATCATGGATCAGCTGGAAGAGGCCGGAGTGGTCGGCCCGGATGAAGGGACAAAGCCAAGGCAGGTATTGATGTCACCGGAACAGTTAGAAGTCTATATCGATGAAAACTGCTAGGTGAAGCTTACATAAATGGTCTGTATCAAAGCGCGGCAGGCAGATCATATGATACAAAAGAATGCGCAGAAATGAGGAGTTAAAGATGAAGAGTGATATTGAAATTGCACAGGAAGCAGTAATGGAGCCAATCAAAAATGTAGCAGCCAAGTTAGACATTACAGAGGATGAATTAGAACTGTACGGAAAGTACAAGGCAAAGCTTTCCGATGAGTTATGGGAGAACATCAAGGATCGTGAGGATGGAAAACTGATCCTTGTAACCGCGATCAACCCGACTCCGGCAGGAGAAGGTAAGACAACGACAAGTGTCGGACTTGGTGAAGCATTTGGCAAGTTAAATAAAAAGGCAGTGATCGCATTACGTGAGCCGTCTCTTGGACCATGCTTTGGAATCAAGGGTGGAGCCGCAGGCGGTGGATATGCACAGGTTGTACCGATGGAAGATCTGAACCTTCACTTTACCGGAGACTTCCACGCAATTACATCTGCCAATAACCTGCTTGCAGCATTACTTGATAACCATATCCAGCAGGGGAACCAGCTTGGAATCGATCCACGTCAGGTTGTATGGAAACGTTGTCTGGATATGAATGACCGTGCACTCCGTAATATTGTAATCGGACTTGGAAGCAAGATGGATGGTATGGTACGTGAGGATCATTTTATTATTACGGTAGCATCTGAGATCATGGCTGTACTTTGCTTAGCAGATAATATGGAAGATTTGAAGAAACGTCTGGGCCGTATGATCGTTGCTTATAATTTCAACGGAGATCCGGTAACCGCAGATGATCTTCATGCTACCGGTTCTATGGCAGCTCTTTTAAAGGATGCGATCAAACCAAACCTGATCCAGACCTTAGAGCATAATCCGGCAATCGTTCATGGCGGACCATTTGCGAATATTGCACATGGATGCAACAGTGTACGCGCAACCAAGACAGCCTTAAAGCTTGCAGATTATGTGATTACGGAGGCGGGCTTCGGCGCAGATTTAGGAGCTGAGAAGTTCTTTGATATTAAGTGCCGTATGGCCGGTTTAAAGCCGGATGCAGTCGTACTTGTTGCAACGATCCGTGCCTTAAAGTATAACGGTGGCGTGCCAAAGGCAGAACTTTCCGAGGAAAATATGGATGCACTGAAAAAAGGTATCGTGAACCTTGAAAAACATATTGAGAACCTTCAGAAATATAAGGTGCCGGTTGTTGTAACCTTAAATTCCTTTGTTACCGATACACCGGAAGAGATTGCATTTGTAGAAAACTTCTGTAAAGAGCGCGATTGTGATTTTGCATTATCCGAAGTATGGGAAAAGGGTGGCGAAGGTGGAATCGCACTTGCCGAAAAAGTTTTAGATACACTTGAGCATAAAAAATCCGAATTTGCGCCATTATATGAGAATGAACTTCCATTGACGGAGAAGATCGAAACGATCGCACGCGAGATCTATGGTGCGAAGGAAGTAACCTATTCCCCGGCTGCAATGAAAGAGTTAAAGCATATTACAGAGCTTGGTATGGGTAATTTCCCAATCTGTATGGCAAAGACCCAGTATTCTTTATCGGATGATGCAAAGAAGTTAGGTCGTCCGGAGAACTTTACCATGAATGTCCGTGAGGTATATGCATCAGCCGGAGCAGGCTTTGTTGTAGCAATAACAGGTTCCATTATGACTATGCCGGGTCTTCCAAAGGTTCCGGCAGCCAATAATATTGATGTAAACGAGGATGGTGTGATTACCGGACTGTTCTAGGATGATACATAAACGAGAGGTAGGAAGTATGGCAGAATTAATTGATGGAAAGAGAATTTCATCCGAGATCAAGGATGAATTAAAACAGAAAGTAGCGGAATTAAAAGCACAGGGTGTCACAGGCGCTCTGGCTGTGATCCAGGTGGGCAATGATCCGGCATCCAGTGTCTATGTACGGAATAAGAAAAGAGCCTGTGAATATATCGGAATCGAGTCTTTATCCTATGAACTTCCGGAAGAGACAACCGAGGACGAACTGATCGCATTGATCGAAAAGCTGAATGCGGATGATAAGGTGAACGGAATCTTAGTACAGTTACCGGTTCCGGCACATATCAATGAAGATAAGATCATTGGTGCAATCTCTCCTGCAAAGGATGTAGATGGTTTCCATCCGATGAATGTTGGTGCACTTACAATCGGAAGAGAAGGCTTTGTATCCTGTACACCGGCAGGAATCATCCAGCTCTTAAAGCGTTCCGGTATTGAGATCGCCGGGAAAAATTGTGTCGTAGTTGGACGAAGCAATATCGTAGGTAAACCGATGGCGTTGTTAATGCTCCGTGAGAATGCGACCGTGACAATCACACATTCGAAGACAAAGGATCTGCGTGAAGTATGTAAGACAGCCGATATTCTGATCGTTGCGATCGGTAAGAAGGAGTTCATCGATGCATCCTATGTGAAGGAAGGTGCAACCGTCATTGATGTAGGAATCCACCGTGATGAGAACAATAAGCTTTCCGGTGATGTGAAGTTTGATGAGGTAGAGCCGCATTGTCACGCGATCACACCGGTACCGGGTGGTGTTGGCCCAATGACCATCGCTATGCTGATGAGTAACTGCGTAGAAGCAATGGAACGCAGCAGATAAGACAAAGGTAAGGGGAATGAAAAATGAAGTGCACAAACTGTGGTGCTGAACTTAAGGTTGGCTGCATTTACTGTTCGGTATGTGGACATGAAGCGCAGATCGTACCGGATTATAATATCTTAGAGGATGACCTGCTAAAGTCCCTGTTAGAAGACGAGAATCAGAAGAAACAGCCGGATACAAAAAAGCAGGCAGGAACGAAGAAACAGACAAAAGGAAAAAGTCCACAGAACAACCCGAAAAACAAAAAGAAAAAAGGGAAAAAGAAATGGATTCTTCCATGTGTGATCATTGTTATCATCATAATTGCCGGTATTTCATTTTTTGCAGTAAAGCAGAGTCAGCAGAACTCGTTTTCCTATCAGTATGAAAAGGGTGTTGAACTGGTGAAGTCCTCCCATTATGATGAGGCAAAAGAACATTTTAAGCGTGCTTTGGACTTAGAACCGGATAACAAGAAGGTTATGTTAGAACTTGCAAGGCTTGGGGTGAAAATGAAGGATCGGGATCTGATTGAAGGAAATGCCTTACAGATCCTGCAGGTTGACCCGAAGAATAAAGAAGCGATCCAACTGTTGATCGACTTATATAATTCTGAAAAAAAATACGATAAGATCGTAGATCTGTATGAAACGTATGCGGATACGGCACAAGCGTCTCTTTTTGCAGATTATGTGGTAGCAGAGCCGGAGTTTGATACAGTGGGAGGAACCTATCACGAGGAAATGGAAGTGGGAATCAGTGCTGCATCTGACTGTGAGATCTACTATACGGTCAATGGGGACAGTGATCCGATCACAAATGGAAGAAGATACAGTGATCCGGTTCCGCTTACGGAAGGAAAAACAACGATCTATGCGGTTGCAAAGGATTCCCGTGGCATCTACAGTGAGATTGTCCGTGCAGATTATGAGATTGTATTTGAGGCACCGTTACAGCCTACTGTTTCTTTACGAAGTGGTTCTTACACGTCCCCTCAGATGATCACAGTCCGTGTTCCGCAGGACTGTACGGTATATTATACCTGGGATGGCAGTACACCAAATACAGACAGCAGTGTCTATACCGCTCCGCTTGAGATGCCGGTTGGCAATAATGTGCTTTCGCTGTTAGCAGTCAATAAGCACGGGCTTTCTAGTGGCGTGATCCGTTATAATTATATTTATCTGCCATAGTAAACCGGAAGAAACAGTAATTGGAAAAATAGACCGGAAAAAAGATCCGTCAGTACGCACTTGCAGGAAATGCAAATGGTATGGACGGATCTTTTGCTTGTTATGTAAAAGCGGATTACTCGTTCTCCGGTACGAATTCAATGACATCCTTTGCCAGCTTGGAAACGCGTGCTAAGGCATATACAGGGACACCCTGTTCTTCTAGCTTCTCACGTCCGGTCTGGAAAGTCTTTTCGATCAGAACACCGACACCGGCAATTGTAGCATGGGCTTTGCGAAGCAGACGGATCGCACCGGTTGCAGCTTCACCATTGCTTAGAAAATCATCAATGATCAGTACATGATCGTTCTCACTCATATAGTCCTGGGACATGGTCAGCTCATAGCTGGTTCCCTTGGTATAAGAGGTTACAACGGTCTGATACAGATTCTGGTTTAAGATCTTGGATGGCTGTTTTTTTAAGATGATCATCGGGACATGTAGAGCCGCTGCGGTCATGAGCGCAGGAGCAATACCGGAGCTTTCGATCGTTACCACCTTCGTGATACCCTGACCTTCAAAATGCCTGGCAAATTCCATTCCGATCTCCTGCATTAAGACCGGGTCAACCTGATGATTGACGAAACTGTCCACTTTTAAAATGTTCTCATTGACTGCCTTGCCTTCCGCAAGAATTTTCTCTTCTAATTTCTTCATAAAATTCGATCCTTTCCTGTAGTATATGACATCATATATATGTCATTCGCAGTGCATTCACACTATCAAAAGTGTACTAGATAAAATATGTTCTGCAAGCAGACAATTTTATCTGATCCACTTTTGGCACTGCTTATTGCTTACGCTCATTATATCATATATCTGTGCACGGTTTCTGCACACGATGGAGTTTCGAAGAAACTCCTAATATGAGTTCTCTTGGACTCATTATATCACATATTTGGAGGATTTGGGATAATATTGATTTTTTGCGAAAAAGAAATATAATTTTCTTATAAGTCAAACGATAGGAGAAAAAATATGCGGTTAGCAATGGTACAGATGTCCAATGCGGGCAGTATAGAAGAAAACTTAGAAAAAAGTCTGCATGCGATAGAAAAAGCAGCGGAAGATCAGGCAGATCTTGTATTATTCCCGGAAGTGCAGCTGACGGAATTTTTTTTGCAGTATCCGGGGCAGGCGGTAAGCAGGTATCAGGTATCAAAGGACTCGGAGATTGTGAAGCGATTCTGTGAGACCTGCCGGACAAATCAGGTAATGGCAGTGCCGAATCTCTATCTGAGCGAGAATGGAAGGAACTATGATGCAAGTCTGTTGATCGATAAAAACGGTATGATCCTTGGTATTCAGAAGATGGTACATGTTGCACAGGCGAAGCTGTTTTACGAACAAGATTATTATACGCCGGCAGATGATGGATTCCATGTGTTCCGGACGGAATATGGAAATATCGGGATCGTCGTATGTTTTGACAGACATTATCCGGAGAGTATCCGTACAGAGGCATTGCAGGGAGCGGATCTGATCCTGATCCCGACGGTCAATACAAAGGCAGAGCCTTCTGAAATGTTTGAATGGGAACTTCGCGTGCAGGCATTTCAAAACAGTGTGATCCTTGCCATGTGTAACCGCACCGGCGTGGAAGGTGATATGCATTTTTCCGGGGAATCCATTGCAATTGATCCGGATGGAGCGGTGCTTGCGAAAGCAGATGATACGGAACAGATCATGTATGTAGATGTGGATTTATCAGAAGCTGGTCGCGTAAGAGCCGGCAGACCCTATACGCAGCTTCGGAGACCGGAATTTTATCGGTAGTGTAAGATTAAAATCCAAAGTCCTCATAGTCCTCCGGTAAAAAACGGTGATAGATAATGTGACAGCCTTCATCCTTGAAGCAATAGTAATATGGATCATCACGCGTGGTGAAAGTGATGAGGATGTCGAACTCTCCGTTGTTGATGTCCTTTACGACGCAGTCCTTATCCCACTTTCGGAAAAAGGCAGTGATATCAGCAAGTGTAATACCTTCGTCTTGCAGCATTTTTACGAGGTCAAAGATAAAGGTATTTTCCGCCTGATGTCCGTGGACATATTCGGAAGCTTCCGATGCGAGATAAAAACAGAAACGATCTCCCTGATAGGCAGTTTTCGTATCGCCAAAGCGTGGGGTTACATAGGAGATAAAGCCGGTCAGTTTTTCCTGCATTTCTTTGGCAGAAACGTCACTGTCAAAAAAGTGGTTTAAGGATGATAAGGGATAATATAACCGGATTGCTTCCTTACGGTATCCGAGCTTTGCCTGTTCTTCGGCGATCACATCGGTTAAGCTTTTTTCTAATCTCTGATAGGCCTGATTCTCATTACACATATGAAGTAGTTATTCCTTTCTTTTCATAAGACGAAGATTTAATTTCACATTGATATTGCAGATGATAACACCTGACAGATGATGTGTCAATTGATGCACCGGTTCTTTTTCTCAATAAGGAATCATGCTTCCATGCGCTTAAGCTCAGGAAGCACAGTGGCAAGCATTGTAAGAAAACAGAGACTTCCACCGATGACATTCGATACCGGTTCGGCAAGAAAGACACCGGAAGTTCCCATATGTAAGGCATACGGCATCAGATAGGTGAGCGGTACGACGATAAATACCTTGCGGAGCAGGGAGAAAAAAATTGCCTGCTTTTTTTTGTTCAGAGACTTAAAGATGGTCTGTCCGATATATTGCAGATCCATGAAGAGAAAAGCCGCAAAATACTGCTTAAGTGCCAGAACAGAGTCACGGATCAGGGCTGCATCTGAACTGAATACACGAATGAGTGCTTCCGGAACAAGGATAATAAGGCTCCACATCATGGCAGTGTAACCAAAGATTAAAATCCCCATTACAATGCCTGCCTTTCGGACGCGGGCCGGACGTTTTGCACCGTAATTATAGCTTAAGATCGGAGATGCCCCTTCGTTGATGGCGTAGATCGGGGTTTCCACTAACTGCCGGACACTTGAGATGATCGTCATAACAGAGATATAAATATCACCGCCGGTAACAGAGAGCACGTTGTTACAGCAGATCGTTACCAGACTGTTTGTAAGCTGCATGATGAAGCCTGCTGTACCTAAGCTGATAATATTTTTCGCATCATTCTTACAAGTCTGCCATTCGTTTTTACGAAGAAAGCGCACGTTCAACTCGGATTTTTTCGTAAGAAAGAACAGGACAAATGCAGCAGACAGGCACTGCGACAGGACAGTTGCGATCGCTGCACCACGTACACCAAAGCCAAGCACAAAGATAAAAAGCGGATCCAGTATCAGATTTGCCATAGCACCGATCGCCACAGAGAGCATACCGATCAATGAGTAACCCTGTGCATTGATAAACGGATTCATGCCGACTGCGATCATAGATGGAAGCGTACCGGTCAGATAGATCATCATATATGGAAAGGAATAAGTCAATGCATCGGAGGATGCGCCAAAGAGAACTAAAAGCGGGTGCGCAAAGATAAGTCCAAGAACCATAAGCACGGCTGCACTTGCACAAAGCATGGAAAAGGATGTATTCATGATGCGTAAGGCACTTTTGGTATCTTTTTTTCCACGATGGATCGAAAACAGAGGTGCACCGCCACTGCCGAAGAGATTGGCAAAGGCACTGATGATTACGATTAGTGGGAAGCAGAGTCCGACCGCTCCAAGGGCAGCGGTACCAACCGCCGGGATACGTGCAATATAAATCCGGTCTACAACGTTATATAGAAGGTTCAAAAGCTGCGCGACCAGCATTGGAAGAGCAGCTCCTAAAATATTTTCTGTTACAGTTCCATGTTCAAAATCAATTCGTTTCATTTGATATTCAATCCTTTGTGTTTTCTTGATTTTTAGTATAGCAAGTGCTAACCTATATGTAAATTATTGATTTTGTATTATAATTAAACAAAAAGCATATAGTTGATTGTGTCAAAGACAGCACAGGAATAGAGATTATACACGAGTGATATGCGCACTTATTGTGCACGGCGCAAAAAACGTGCGCAGAATGGAGAGAAAAATGGAAATCAGACAGTTAGAATATTTCCGGGCGATTGTAGATGCCGGTACGATCAGTGGTGCTGCAAGAGAACTTCATATGACACAGCCTCCGTTAAGCTATCAGATGAAGATGCTAGAAGAGGAATTGCAGGTACCGCTTTTTTTGCGTGGTACGAAGAAAATTACATTGACCGAAGCGGGAAAAACACTTTATGATCAGGCAGGGAAGCTTTTAATGCTTTCCGACCTGACGAAGCGGGAAGTCATACAGTCGGGGCAGACGGCAACCTTACATCTTGGCATGACGCCATCTACGGTTTCAATGATGTCGGAATATCTTGTGCATTTTGCAAGGGAATATCCCGGAATCCATTTTGATATCCATGAGGGTTCGACGTTTACCCTGAAGGATCAGTTAGAAAACCGGCAGATCGATCTGACAACATTGCGTACCCCGATCGTATTGAATGGATGTGAGACACGTTGTCTCGCAAAAGAAAGCCTGCTTGCAATGGCGGTTCCGGAATATCCTCTTTTCCGGGGACGGCTCTCGTTACGCTTAGAGGAATTGATCGATCAGCCGTTAATCTTATCGCACCGTTACCGGAAATATATGCTGAGTGCCTTTGAACGTGCAGGACTTACCTGCGATATTTCCTGTGCCTGTGAGGATGCGCGTACTGCGATGACGATGGCAGAGCGGGGACTTGGTATTGCAATTCTGCCGGCTTCTATGCTGGCACTTTCGGACCGGTTAAAGGCATATGAGATCCATGATGCAGATCTTACAACAAAGATCCTGCTTGCCTGGCGTAAAGAACGTCTGCCGGCAGAGGTAGAGAATTTTTTAGTTACTGTTCAGACCATTGTAAAAACTGACGAAATTTTAAAAAATATATTTGTGGATAAACTCAAGCAGGATGAGAAGTCTCGTTAACGACTTCCGAATCCTGCTTTTTCTTTTGAAATTATAAACAGTACATGCATGTTT
>JALERL010000116.1 GCA_022764465.1 Lachnospiraceae bacterium
ACTTACAATTTCCGAGAAGATGAGAAAACAGATCCGTGGTCTTGACCAGGCTTCAACAAATGCACAGGATGGTGTATCTGCAGTGCAGACAGCAGAGGGTGCTCTTACAGAAGTTCATTCTATGTTACAGCGTATGAATGAGTTAGCAGTTCAGTCTTCAAACGGAACAAACTCTGCTTCTGACAGAAAGGCAATCCAGGATGAGATCGATCAGTTAACATCTGAAATTGATCGTGTATCTGAGACAACAAAGTTCAATGAGACATATCTGTTAAAGGGAGATTCACAGACAGCTGCAAAGTCAACTTTCATGAAGTCCGGATATGCATTTAAGACGGGTACGAAATTCTATGAAGAAGGATCTACGACAGAACTGGCAGCAGATGATGCGAAAAAGGCATTAGCATCTGGTAAAAAGCTTTATACAGCAGCGGCTGCAGCTGCCGGACAGAAACAGGCAGATACTGCGATTGCTACAAAGGGCAAGGACTATGATTATGTAACAAAGCTGTATGATGAAGATGGTAAAGAAGTATCTGCTGATAATATTTTAGCAGGTAAGAAGGCAGATGGAACAACAGCTGCAACCAATTATTATACCAGTGATGCAGGCAAAAAGGGCAACGATGCAGAAGCAAATGTGGCTGTAACAGCTGCAGCTGCAAAAGCAACGGATGGAACCGGTTACTTAGAGCAGTTTGATGTGAATGGTTCTCTTGCATTCAATCTTCATGTTGGAGCAGACTCCGCATCTGATAATAAGATTGCTGTTAAGATCGATGCTATGAGTGCAGCAGGAATCGGTGTTAAGGGTCTTAAAGTTGATACAGAGGATGATGCAACTGCATCCATCGACCGTATTTCAGAAGCGATTGCTAAGGTATCTTCGCAGAGATCTTCGCTTGGTGCTGTTCAGAACAGACTTGAGCATACGATTGATAACTTAGACAATGTTGTTGAAAATACAACAGCGGCTGAGTCCCGTATCCGTGATACAGATATGGCAAAAGAGATGGTTACTTACAGCAAGAACAACATTCTTGCACAGGCTGGACAGTCTATGCTTGCACAGGCAAATCAGTCTACACAGGGTGTATTATCCTTATTACAGTAATCAGCAGACGGAATATAGAATATTTCCATATGAGAAGAACCGCCACACCGGAAGGTGCGGCGGTTCTTTGCGTAAACTTGCTAAAAAATCTTATTGCGTATTTATTGATAATATACTTATAATACAAGTGTGGAGAAGAGACAGAATAGTTATATAAATGGGAGTAATAAAAGAATGAGTGTGCAGACAGATTGTGAAATGTTATCTGTTCAGGCAATGGAAGCATATGCCAGAAAATATCATGTTTCAGGAAATAAAGTAGTTGAATTGTTTCATGCGGAGAAATCATTGAAGTATTTGCAGTTGGTAAGGAGGAAGTCTTATGCCAGAGATGATATATAGTTTTAATGGAAAAGATATTACGATGAACGTATGTATACAGATTAGGAATGTATTGAAATTACTACAGCAACATTTTCATATCAGTTTTGAAGAAGCTGCTTTGAAGTTTTACAAATCAGAGACATATAAAACATTACAGGAAACAGAGAATGGATTGTGGGCTGAATCAGCGGAATATATAGCTGATAGGTATTATGAAGAAACAGATGAAAACTCATAAAATACCCCCGGGTGTGATCCGTAAGGATCATACACCCGGGGGTTTCTTATAGAAATTCCAAGCATTAATTTTCTGCGAAGTTACCGGTATAGAGCTGGTAGTATTTGCCGTGTTCCGCGATCAACTGGTCGTGGCTGCCACGTTCAATGATGCGTCCATGCTCTAAGACCATGATACAGTCACTGTTTCTGACAGTAGAAAGACGGTGGGCGATCACGAAGGTTGTACGGCCGTGCATCAGCTTATCCATACCATCCTGAACGATACGTTCAGTACGGGTATCGATCGAACTGGTTGCTTCATCAAGGATCAGAACCGGTGGATCTGCGATCGCTGCTCTTGCAATCGCAAGAAGCTGACGCTGTCCCTGGCTTAAGTTCGCACCATCACCGGTTAAGACGGTCTGATAGCCGTCCGGCAGATGACGGATGAAGCTGTCTGCATTGGCGAGCTTTGCGGCTGCGTAGACTTCTTCATCGGTGGCATCTAACTTACCGTAGCGGATGTTATCCATAACCGTTCCGGTGAACAGATGGGTATCCTGCAGTACGATACCGAGAGAGTGGCGGAGATCCGCCTTTTTGATCTTGTTGATGTTGATGCCGTCGTAACGGATCTTACCATCGGAAATATCGTAAAAGCGGTTGATCAGGTTCGTGATCGTTGTTTTTCCGGCACCGGTAGAACCGACAAAGGCGATCTTCTGACCCGGTGTTGCAAACAGATCAACATTGTGTAATACAACCTTATTCTCGGTGTAACCAAAGTCAACATCATCGAAGACTACATCTCCGGTCAGCTCGCGGTATTCGACACTGCCGTCAGCCTGATGGGTATGCTTCCATGCCCAGAGACCGGTATGCTCCGGTGTTTCGGTGAGGACACCGTTTTCCTTTCTGGCATTCACGAGTGTGACATAACCGTCATCTGTCTCGACTTCCTCATCTAACATTGCAAAGATTCGTTCCGATCCTGCAAGAGCCATAACGATACTGTTTAACTGCTGGCTGACCTGATTGATCGGCATGTTAAAGCTCTTATTGAAGGTCAAAAAGCTTGCAAGTCCGCCAAGTGTCAGTCCGCCGATGCCGTTTAAGGCAAGGATACCGCCGACGATCGCACACAGCACGTAGCTGATGTTACCGATCTGGGCATTGACCGGCATTAAGATATTTGCAAACTTATTTGCGTTGTAAGCACTGTCAAAAAGCTGGTCGTTTAAGGCATTGAATTCTTCGATGCTTTCCTGTTCATGGCAGAAGACTTTTACGACCTTCTGGCCATTCATCATTTCTTCAATATAACCGTTTACCGTACCGATATCACGCTGCTGTGCCATGAAGTAAGAACCACTTTTTCCGGCAAGCTTTTTCGTGGTATAGAGCATGATTGCAACCATAACAAGTGTCAGGATCGTAAGCGGAATATTTAAAATGATCATATAGATCAGGACATTCACGATCGTGATGGCACTGTTGATAAACTGCGGAATACTCTGGCTGATCATCTGACGCAGGGTATCAATATCATTCGTATAGGTTGACATGATGTCTCCATGGGCATGTGTGTCGAAGTAGCGGATCGGCAGCTTTTCCATGTGGGAAAACATATCGACACGCAGTGTACGCAGAGTACCCTGTGTGACATAGACCATGATACGGGTGTAAGCATACGTGGACAGTGCACCAAAAAGGTAGACAACAGCGACCTTAAGGATCGCAGATGCAAGTGGTCCGAAGCCCGGGGTATCGCTTTTCATCAGAGGAAGGATATAATCATCGATCAGCGTCTGCATGAACTTAATGCCCCATGCATTTGCAAAAACACTGATGAAAATAAAAATCAGAACGAAGATGCAGGCGATCCGGTAGTTTTTCATGACATAGGACATGATTCGGCAAAACAGTTTCCATGGATTTTTTACCTGATTTTTCTTTCCCTTCATTATGCATTGCCTCCTTTCTCATCAAAGTCACCGCCACCGCTGGTCTGGGATTCGTAGACATCACGGTAGATTTCATTTGTGGCAAGAAGCTCTTCGTGGGAGCCAAAGCCGGTTACTTTTCCATCATCGAGTACGATGATCTTATCTGCATTCTGGACGCTGGAGATCCGCTGTGCGATGATCAGCTTTGTCGTATCCGGGATCTCGGTTGCAAAAGCCTGACGGATCTTCGCATCGGTTGCAGTATCAACGGCACTGGTTGAATCATCTAAGATTAAGATCTTCGGCTTTTTTAAGAGGGCACGCGCAATACAAAGACGCTGTTTCTGGCCACCGGATACGTTGGTACCACCCTGCTCGATATGGGTGTGATAGCCATCCGGGAAGGTTGCAATGAACTCATCCGCACAGGCGAGTTTACAAGCGTGGATACATTCCTCTTCGGTCGCATTCTTATCGCCCCAGCGGAGGTTATCTAAGATGCTGCCGGAGAAAAGAACATTGTTCTGCAACACAACTGCGACCTGGTTACGCAGGGTTTCCAGATCATATGTACGGACATCCTTGCCGCCGACAAGCACGCTTCCTTCGGTGACGTCATAAAGACGGCTGATCAGGTTTACAAGACTTGACTTCGAGCTTCCGGTTCCGCCTAAGATACCGATCGTCTCACCGGAATGTATTGTAAGATTGATGCCACTAAGTACCGGTGAAGAAGCATCCTTTTTGTAGCTGAAGGTTACATGGTCAAAAACAATATCACCGTTTTCAACTGCAAAGTCCGGATTTTCCGGGTTTGTCAGACTGCTTTCTTCATTTAATACTTCGCTGATACGTTCTGCACTGGCAACACTCATACTCAGCATGACGAATACCATCGAGAGCATCATAAGGCTCATTAAGATATTCATACAGTAGGCAAGCAGACTCATAAGCTGGCCGGTCGTAAGAGAAGAATGCACGATCATTTTTGCACCAAACCAGCTGATCAGCAGGATACAGGAGTAAACCGTAAGCTGCATCAGCGGGGAGTTAAAGGTAACGACATTTTCTGCACGTACAAGCATCCGGTAGATGTTATCACTTGCTTTGGTAAACTTGCCGATCTCGTGATCTTCCCGGACGTATGCCTTTACGACACGGATCGCAGATACATTTTCCTGCACACTGGCATTTAAGTCATCGTACTTACGGAAGGCTGCGTTAAAGTAGTTCATTGCCTTATAGATAATAAAGGCAAGTGCACTGCCGAGTAAAAGAACAGCAACAAGATAGATGCTTGCAAGCTGCGGGCTGATGAAAAATGACATCGCCATTGCACAGATTAAGCTGGCAGGCGCACGCATGCACATGCGAAGCAGCATCTGGTAAGCGTTCTGGATATTTGTTACATCGGTTGTCATACGGGTAACAAGACCTGCGGTGCTGAACCGGTCGATATTGGCAAAGGAAAAGGTCTGGATCTTTTCAAACATCGCCTTTCGTAAGTTCCGGGCAAATCCGGCAGAAGCACGCGCACCGTATTTTCCACCCATAATACCATTAAAGAGGGAAAAACATGCGGCAACGGTCATCCAGGCACCAACGACATAGATGTGGTGGATATTGCCGGCTTCGACACCATCATCAATGATCGAAGCCATAAGTAACGGGATAATTGTTTCCATAATTACTTCGAGGATCATAAAGACCGGAGTAAGAATGGAGTCGCGCTTGAATTCTTTGATCTGCGCGGCAAGTGTTTTTATCATATAGTTCACATCCTTTTTCAAAATTTACTTTTCATACGCTCATAATTCTGATAGTATGTTAGCGTACTAACAAATATAGTATGATATTTTTTAATTGTCAAGAATCAAATAGCAAAAGTATTTGGATGTAAAACCATTGGCGGATTATACGAAAATTTAGCATTTGCGACTTATGGAGAATCTTAGATTTTCTTAATGTTCTGTAGACAGGATAGCAATGCAGCGACATGGATGTCGCTGTAAGCAAAAGCCGGGGCATGGACGCCACGTCTTTTGCGGTTGCGGTCGGAAAAGTGTATTTTGGCAGAACATTTAGAAAATGTTAGATTCGGAATTCGGAGCAAATACAAACTTTCGTATAATTCGCCGAGGAATTTTTATATCTATCGTGTTTTGGTATTTGACTTTTGAATGCAGGATTTAAATAAAAAATATGAGGGATAGTATCTCCGTAGAAGAGGCAGGGAAAAACATGTGTGAATACGCAGAAGGAAAAGAGAAGGATACACGGATCGGTTTTGAGATCCGTACGATCCATAATATGATCGGTGTGCATGTGGAACATCATATGAAGTCGAAGGGACATGACCTGACACAGATGCAGTCATGGGTGATCGGCTACCTCTACAGCAGAAAGGGACAGGACACCTATCAGCGC
Source organism: Lachnospiraceae bacterium (assembly GCA_022764465.1). Taxonomy (GTDB): domain Bacteria; phylum Bacillota; class Clostridia; order Lachnospirales; family Lachnospiraceae; genus Roseburia_C. Next base: position 6,031 of record JALERL010000116.1, read on the forward strand.
GACATTGAAGAAGAGTTTCATGTTTCGCGGGCGACCGCGACCAATATCTTAAAGATTATGGAGCGGAAGGAACTGATCGAGCGGAAGTCCGTGGATACAGACAAACGGTTGAAAAAAATCTATCTGACGAAGCAGGCGGTTGCAATCCAGAAGGATGCAATAGAGGATATGGAGTTTGTGGAACAGATGCTTGTGCAGGGATTTTCCGAGGAAGAGATCACATTTTTTAAGCGGATGCTCGGTGTTGTCCATGAGAATGTCGCAAGGGATATTCATAAGACGAAATTTACAAAAAATTAAGATTATTTTGTAGGATATTATCGGAAGGTTTGCTATAATAATATGTAATGACTGGGGACAGTTTCTTCAATTACATCGACAGAAAGGTACAGTGAATGGATAACAGCAGACAAATTGTCTTAAAAGCAGCGATATTGACGGTATTGATTCTGGGATTAACCTTTTTCCTAAAGCAGATCGTGATCGACAAGCAGATTCAGATGGTTCCGTTAGATACACAGTGGCAGATACGTGTGAATGACCAGCAATATGCTGGAGATCGGTTAGAAGAGATTACATTTCCAATGACACAAAAGGGAGATCATGTGGAGATCACCGGAGTTTTGCCGGATTTAAAGATTACTCAGCCATCCCTGCAGATTAATTTCCGGCAGTCGGAGATACATATCTATGTCGGAGAGAAGGAGATCTATTCTTATGGAATGCAGTATGCAAAACGTGGCGTGATGTTAGGCGCAGGCTATATCTGGCAGGAACTTCCGGCAGATTATGCCGGAAAAGTGTTACGTGTCACGTTAGATGTGCAGGAAAATGATGCATTTAATAAGTTTTTAACGATCTATGCACAGGAGACATCCCATATTTACTACAATATGTTTTCCAATCAGATTCTGACGGTGGTCATCATTGGATTTTTACTCTGCTTTGGCTATACATCATTGGTGATTGTGGTCTGTATGTATACACGGAAAAATGCATACCGGGGTATGTTGAGCGGATTGATGTGGATCGCGGTTTTCGCACTGCTTGTCGCGACCTGGCTGCTTACCTACAGCCGGATGATCGAGATCTGGATCGACGATTTCCGGGTGATCGGACTCATTGAGTATATAAGCCTTTATTTTGCACCGATCAGTATGCTGTTTTTCATGTACGATATGATGCAGGACGGCTGGTACCGGAAGGTAATAAAGCTGATGGGCATTCTGTTTGTGGTCTGCGATGTGGTCATGATCTTCTTAGACGTATCAGGGATCGCGCATTTTGCAAGAACCTTGAAGCTTCTGCATCTGATGATCGGATTAAATGGCATTGTTGCGGTGTATCTGGCACTGCGCTGGGCAAAAAAGAGAAAGCGCAGGGCAGACTGGATCTTTGCGGGAAGTATCCTGCTGTTTATCGGATTTGCGATCGCAGATCTGATCCGTTATGCGCTTGATAAGTATGGCAATACCGGCTGGCAACTTTCAGCAACCGTGATGCCGGTCGGACTTCTGGTATTTGTTATCGGAATGTTTATGAGCTTTGTCTTTATGATGATGGAAAATGTGGCGGATAATATGGAGCGTAAGACTCTGTTACAGATGGCATATACAGATGCACTGACAAATATCAGTAATCGTGCGAAGTGTGAAGAGATTTTCGCAGGCTATGAAGAATCGCAGGATCCGCTTACGATCGTTCTGATGGATCTGAATCATTTCAAGCAGGTGAACGATACCTACGGACATGCAGCCGGGGATGAACTTTTAATCCGCTTTGCAGGGATTCTCAAGGAACAATTTGACGGAGTGGCAACGGCAGGACGCATGGGTGGCGATGAATTTGTGCTGATTTTAGACTATCATCCGAAGGAAGAGATGGAGCGGCTGATGGATCAGCTGTTGGCACGGGTTGAAAAGGCGAATGCATCTGCGGGCAGACCATATGAGATATCGGTTGCATACGGATATGCGGATAACTATAATAACCGTGAGTTCACAAATGTCTGGAAAGTCTATGAAGAGGCGGACCGGAATATGTATGAGTATAAGAAACGTTATAATCTGGGAAGATAAATGAAGGAGGCAGGATTATGGGAATTATCTGGATTGGATTAATCGTGGTATTTCTGATCATTGAGATCATTACCGTCGGACTTACGACGATCTGGTTTGCCGGTGGTGCACTTGCGGCACTGATCGCATGCGGACTGGGTCTGAATACGGTCGGACAGTCGGTGATCTTTCTGGTGGTATCACTGTTATTACTCTTCTTTACAAGACCATGGGCATTAAAATATGTGACACCACATCGCACGAGAACCAATTACGAAGAAGCAGTCGGTCAGACGGTACGTGTAACAGAAACAGTCGATAACCGTGCATCAACCGGAACTGCCGTTTTAAACGGACAGGAATGGACCGCAAGAAGTGAAGCAGATGATGTGGTGATCCCGAAGGATGCGATGGCAACGGTTGTTGCAGTATCCGGCGTAAAACTGATTTTAAAGTATGAAAAGTAACAGGAGTGGTGATAGATGAAGTTAGGAATGACATTTGAAGGCGGTGCAAGCAGAACAGTTTTTTCCTGTGGTGTAGCAGATGCATTTTTAGAAGAGGATCTGATGCCGGATTATTTTATCGGTGTATCGGCAGGGATCGCATTCGGGATCTCCTATCTGTCGAAGCAGAAGGGAAGAAATCTCCGGCTGGCGAGAGAGTATATGCCGAGTAAGCAGTATCAGGGCGCAAAGTATCTGCTCGACCGTAAGAAAAAGACATTCTATAACGTAGAGTATGTGTTTGGTGAAGTGCCGAATAAGCTTCTGCCGTTTGATTATGATGCATTTGCAGCATATCCGGGCAAGGTCGTTGCAGTGGTAACGAATATCCATACCGGTGAGGCAGAGTATCTGGAAGTACCAAGGGATAGCCATGACTTTGAGGTTGTACTGGCAAGCTGTTCGCTGCCGGTATTGTTCCAGCCGGTGAAGATCGGACACCATTATTACCTCGATGGAGGAATTGCCGATTCGATCCCATACCGTCAGGCAATGAAGGAAGGCTGTGACAAGAATATCGTGGTGCTGACCAGAGAACGCGGTTATGTGAAGCGGACAGACCAGAGTGCCAAGGTATCGGCATGGCTGTATCAGAGATATCCGAAGATCGCACAGGCACTGCGTGACCGGGCTGAGAATTATAACCGGAGCATGGAAGAACTGGCTGCCTTAGAGCGGGAAGGCAAAGTCTTTGTGATCGCACCGGATACGACCTATGGCATGAGCAGGACAGAGTCTGACCCGGTGAAGCTAGAGCAGTTGTATGAAGAAGGTTATCTGAAGGCAAAGGAGCAGATGGTTGCACTGAAGAATTATCTGAAGGCATAAGACAGCAGACAGAGGGGATGGCACAGGTTATTTATGGAAAACAGAATCCGCGAAAAAATAAAAATCCATTATAATAATGCAAAAATCTATCAGATTGGATTGTTCTCTTTAAATAATGCAGCAACCAATCTTTATCTGGCTCTGATGGGCTATGTTTCCTACTATGCCAATTCCATTGCGGGATTTTCTGTTGTACTTATATCCTGCCTGCTGACGGGACTGAATATTTTTGACGGTATTTCAGATCCGATTGTCGGATTTTTTTTAGATAGGACGAAGGGACGGTTTGGAAAGTTCCGCCCGTTTATGGCGGTGGGTAATCTGATCATGGCAGTCAGTACGGTGCTGCTGTTTACGACAACGCATATCGTGCCAAAGGCAGTGCGGACACCGTATTTTATTTTGATCTATGCACTGTTTGTTATTGGCTATACGTTTCAGACGGTCGTTGCAAAGTCCGGACAGACGGTGATTACGAATAACCCAAGCCAGCGGCCGCTTTCGACTTACTTTGATTCGATTTTTATCATGGCGGCATATGGCGGCAGTGCACTTTTTGTAGCAAATTATCTGGTGCCAAAGTATGGTGGCTTTACAAACGAAGCACTTTACCTGGAATATATCGTCTGGGTGATCGTGTTGTCTGCAATCTGCACGTTTCTGGCAATTCTTGGTATCTGGGATAAGGACAAGCCATCCGTCTATGTCGCGAAGAAGTCACAGCATATCGGGGTACGGGATTATATGGATATCATCGTACATAATAAGCCGATCCGTATGCTGATCATCGCAGCCTGCACCGACCAGTTTGCAGCTACCGTGTACAGTCATACGACGGTTGGTGTCATGCTGTTTGGTATTATGATGAATAATTACGGGATCGCGGGGCTGATCGGTGTCGTCGTTGCGCTGCCGACACTTGTGGTGGTAAGTCTGGGGATTAAGGTGGCACAGCATATGGGACAGAAGAAGGCACTGGTGCTTTTTACAAGGCTTGGTATTTTGTTTCAGGTGGCAATGATCCTGGTATTGATGCAGGATAATGTGAATACGATCACCTTTAACCTAAAGAAGATCAATCTGATCACGGTTGCATTTGTGGTGATCTATATCTTACTTAATGGTTGTAAGTCGATCACGAATAACATGGTCGTGCCGATGATCGCGGACTGCTCAGATTATGAGGAGTACCGCAGCGGAAGGTTTGTGCCGGGGCTGATGGGAGCGATGTTCTCTTTTGTCGATAAGGTGTTTGCTGCCTTTGGAACGGCATTTGTCGGGCTGGTGATGATGCTCATCGGATATAATCATACGTTCCCGCAGATCGGGGATGCGGTTACACCGGTGTTAAAGTGGACAACCCTGTTCCTATATTGTGGAACGCCGATCATCGGCTGGGTGATCTCGCTGATCGTCATGCGGTTCTATTCGCTCGATCATAAGAAGATGCGGGAGATCGCAAGTGCAGTGGAGAAGAAATCCGTCGAAGAAGAGTCTGTGGATCAGAAGTTTACAGATCAGGAAGAAAATTAGTGTAAAATAAGAGAAAGGCATGGGAATAAAAATGAAAATTGTTTTTTTAGATGCAAAGACGATCGGGGATGATATTGATCTGTCAGCGTTTGATCGTCTCGGAGAAGTGGTGAAGTATGATTTCTCTACGAGCGAGGAAACCGCAGAGCGTGTGAAAGACGCGGATGTGATCATCCTGAATAAGGTAGAGATCAATGAAGCATCGATTGGAACTGCTGAAAAGTTAAAGCTGGTATGTGTAACGGCAACCGGTACGAATAATCTGGATAAGGACTATCTGGAAAAAAGAGGAATTGCATGGCGTAATGTAGCCGGATATTCCACAGAGACGGTGGCACAGCATACCTTTGCACTGCTGTTTTATCTGGCAGAGAAGCTGCGTTATTATGATGATTATGTGAAGGATGAACATTATATCGGTGACAAGCTGTTTACGCACTTTGAAAATGTGTTCCATGAGATCGCAGGAAAGACCTGGGGTATTATCGGACTTGGCAATATCGGAAAACGGGTTGCCGACATCGCCGCTATGTTTGGCTGTCATGTGATCTACTATTCGACAACCGGGAAGCATGACCAGCCGGGCTATGAGCGGGTAGACTTTGATACGTTGCTTGAGACCTCAGACATTGTATCAGTACATGCGCCATTGACAGACCAGACGAAGGATCTGATGAACCGGGATGCTTTTTGTAAGATGAAAAAGAGTGCGATCTTTTTAAATCTGGGCCGTGGACCGATCGTGGTTGAAGCCGATCTTGCAAAAGCATTACAGGAAGGTGAGATTGCGGCAGCAGGCTTAGATGTGCTCTGTAAGGAACCGATGAGTGCGGATAATCCACTGCGTGAGATCAAGGACAGCAATAAGCTTCTCATTACCCCACACATTGCATGGGCAAGTGTGGAGGCAAGAAACCGCCTGATGCAGATCATCGCAAAGCAGGTGGAGGAGTTTTGTGAGTCAATGGAGCAGTAGGTGATGCTATAAATCCGGGTGGTGAAATATTATGTACACTTCATTGTATGGAATTGTCATGCTGCATCATAGATTATAAATTTGCGACTTATGGAGAATCTTAGATTTTCTTAATGTTCTGTAGATTGTCCAGCAATGCAGCAACAGGACGTTGCTGCAAGCAAAAGCCATGGCATGGACGCCATGTCTTTTGTGGTTGCGGTCGGAGAGAATACCATGGCAGAACATTTAGAAAATATTAGATTCGGAATTCGGAGCAGATTTATAATCTATGATGCAGTATGACCTTACACACAACCAGAATATATTTCACCACCCGGATTTAAACATGGAGTCCACTGCTGTAAGAACGGCTGCCAAGATCTTCCAGAAGCTTTGCTTCCGTTATACTGTCGGGTGTGTCTTGGAAAAACACATCCTCACACAGCTTGATCCGTTTCCGGTAGCGGACAGATGCTTTCTGCATCAGTTCCGGGAAGGAGGCGGTTGAGGTATGGGATCTGTCCCATGGGTTCGACCAGCGGCGGTGGCTGAGGTTCAGCGGATCGGTTGTAAAATGCAGCCGGTCACTTGCGATAAGCGGGGATGCAAAGGCATAGCCGGGAATGCAGCGTTCCGCCATACGGAGCAGAGCTTTCTTTTTCCCACTTGGATCGCGAAGCACCCGGACCCCAAGCTCCATCATACAGGTTACAAGCCGGGTATGGAGATGGTTTAGTCGGTACTGCGGAAAGACATGGCCATAGACGTAGCAGAGCATGGATGCGATCACATGCCGTTCCCGTCCGCTTAGGCGGATCGTCCGGTCAGCGTGAAACTCAGATGGACGCAGATGCTTTTTCTGTGCAAGTAGCAGCGAATCAATATCCGTTTCCAGATAGACATGTCTGCCATAGTAGGACGGATCGTTTTTGTCATAATGTGATTTGTCATAGATATATGGATGGCAGAAGGTGTCTAACGTATAGTGTCCGATAAAGCCAAGAATATAGGCACATGCTGTTTCATAGTCAGATGGGTCAGAAAATAACGTGCGGCTTTGCAGAAGGTAATAAAAAAAGCTGCCGGCCTTACCACTATGCGCGGCAGATCCGGGACTGACCTTATAGCGCAGATAAGAGAACAGATCATAGAAGAAGACATCCGGTCCCTGAAGCCCAAGACCAAACGCAGTCGGATGGCGGCAGATAGGCGGATAGGAACGGGAAAGCTTTTTCTTTTGTATGGTAGAAATACCGAATAGATAGTGTGTGACAAATCCAGGCATAAGCAGACTCCTTTCTTCTGTTGATCCGTGCATAGTTTCTTCTGTTTCCGGAAAAGATACTTCTAGTATAGCACGAACGTGGCACATTTATTGACAAAGGTGTAAAATAAGATATAATTCCGTGAAAAGATGGATTACTTATTCTACCATCCTTTTATACATGATTGACAGGCTGCGTAAAATGTAAAAATGTTAGACAAATTGTCGAAAATGTATATTCCGCGAATACATAAATTTTGAATTGCATATGTTCATAAGAACAGGATTTGGGCTATACTCTTGCTTGAAAAGGTGAATAGAACGGACAAGAATGGAGGAAACACAATGGGTAATTTAGCATCAGCTGTTGAGAGAAAGGCGTTTAGCGTAGCAATCGATGCAGCTTTAAAGCATATGAACAAGGACAGAGAAAAAGCACTGCTTCAGATTGTCGATCTGACAGAGAAGTTTATGGGAAACAACTTCAATAAGGCTTCTTATGATGCAACACGTGCAATGATTCAGAATCCGGATCATAAGTGGATGCGTTATGTGAATCGTCTGTTAGATGAGTTAGATCCGCATGTAGCGAAGATGACAGCACTTAATCTGGGTTATCAGGCAGCATTCTATGGAACGAAGACCATCCGTAAGATGCGTGAAGTTCATAACTGCAATATCCCTTGGCTGATCTTAATGGATCCGACCAGTGCATGTAATCTGCATTGTACCGGATGCTGGGCTGCTGAGTATGGCAATAAGCTGAACTTAACTTATGAAGAATTAGACAGCATCGTTACACAGGGAAAAGAACTCGGTATCTATTTCTATATGATGACCGGTGGAGAACCATTAGTAAGAAAAGCAGATATTATCAAGCTGTGTGAAAAGCACAATGACTGTGCATTCCACTGCTATACAAACGGAACCTTAGTAGATCAGGCATTCTGTGATGAGATGAAGCGGGTAGGTAACCTGTCCTTATCGATCAGCCTGGAAGGTTTCGAAGATACAAATGACTTCCGTAGAGGAGACGGAGTATACAGCAAGGTACTTCATGCAATGGATCTGTTACATGAGAATGGTCTGTTATTTGGTAACTCTGTATGCTACACAACCAAGAATATGGAAGCAGTAACATCCGATGAATTCTTTGATCTTCTGATCGAGCACGGAAGCCGTTTCGCATGGTATTTCCATCTGATGCCGGTTGGTATGGATGCAGCACCGGATCTGATGCCGACAAAAGAGCAGCGTGAGTATATCTATCATAGAATCCGTGAGGTTCGTGGCATGGAAGGCGGCAAGGAAATTTTCGTTATGGATTTCCAGAACGACGGTGAGTATGTTGGAGGATGTATCGCAGGCGGAAGAAACTACTGCCATATCAATCCAAAGGGCGATGTAGAGCCATGTGTATTCATTCATTATTCCAGTGCCAACATCAGAGAGAAGTCTCTGCTGGAGTGCTTAAAGCAGCCGCTGTTTATGGCATACAGAGACAACCAGCCGTTTAACGACAATATGTTAAGACCTTGTCCGATGTTAGAGAATCCGGAGATCTTACAGCGTATGGTAAAAGAGACAGGTGCAAAGTCTACCGATATGCAGCAGCCGGAGTCTGTAGAACATCTCTGTGGCAAGTGTGAGAACTATGCAAAGGAATGGAAAGAGACTGCCGACAAGCTTTGGGCAGAGCATCCGTTTGTGATGAAAGGATACTGTAACTATAAGAAAAAAGAATAATCAGGTAAGGAGTGATTCCGATTAAGAAACGAACGACAACGATTTTAAAGCTTGCCTTTGTGGCAGCTTTGGTAGCAATCATTATCTACACCTTCCGGGATTCGGCAGGACCGATCTTAGGAGAATTAAAGCACACGAAAGCATGGGTGATCGTAACGATCAGCGTGTTGTCCGTCTGTTATGAACTGGTGGAGGGCTGGATCACCTATTCTTTTGCAAGAAAGTATAATCCGCACTTCACCTATGGAATGGGTGTAGAGAGTGCATTCTATTGCAGCTTTTACCGTGTGGCAACCCTCGGAAGCGGTGCCGGTGTTGCAGCGGTATATTATATGAATGAAAAGGGCATCGAGGTATCGAAGGGTACCGGCATGTATATGGTAGAGTATGTCCTGCATAAGGTGTCGATCGCTATTTTCTCGGCTATCTTTTTTGTGATAAGCTGGGGATATATGCGGGCAAATTATGCAAAATATAGTTGGATGCTGCTTGGCGGTTATGGTATTACGGTCGTAGTAGCAATCGTTTTGATCTTGTTCTGTTGTTCGAAGCGCTTTCATGGGCTGATCCTCTTTCTGGTGGACAAGCTCAACCGGAAGGGACGCTTTGATGCACAGGCAGCAGAGCTTCGGAATCAGTGCAGTGTATTGGAGAGCGCAACAGCAGCCTTATTGTCAAAGGGCGGCTTTGTGGTATCCATTATTGCGAAGAACCTGTTAAAATTTGCATTCTGGTACAGCATACCGTTTTTCGTGCTTATACAGAGTGGCGGACCGAATCTGATACAGGCAATGGCGATCACTTCACTTTCGGTGATGCTTGCAGCAGTCATCCCGTCCCCGGCGGGAATCGGTTCGACGGAATTTGTATTCACGATGCTGTTTGCTGTTGTAGTAGGCACAGGAGCAGCAGGATCGGCATCGCTGTTATACCGGTTCGCAACATTTGTGCTTCCGTTTGTGATCGGGGCGGCAGTCGTACTCGTAAGACGAGGCAGGAAGCATGCAAAATAGATGATAAACGAAGGGACTGTACAGTGTGACTGTGCAGTCCTTTGTTCGTAATACAAAGCAAAGCCCTAAATCTTTGTGTAAAATGACTTCAGGATTTTTTAAGTTTTTGTGAACGTACTTGTAAAATCGTTTTTCATGCGCTATATTAGCAAATGGATGTTTCGAAGAATGGAAGAATCAAAGGAAAGGAACATACATGCCGCGTAGGATGTGGCGTGCATAGATAGGAAAATGAAACTGAGTATACGAATAAATAAGAAGAATCTGATCATGACGCTGGTGATGTTTGTCATTATGCTGTTTTTCTGTATCCGATCCCATGTAATGGTTGCAGCTGCATTTGGCGGCGGCATTCTCTATTTTCTGATTAAGATCTTATGTCTGAAGGAAAAAGAGCCGGAAAAGCCATGGAAAAAAGAAGAGAAGAAAAGTCCGCTGATCTGGTTACGAAAGCTAAGCCCGGTGTGGATCGCACTGGAGCTTTTTTTGAGTGCATTTCTGACAGAGCGGATGGTTCAGTTTTTACTGCTGGAGCCGGAGAACCGTGGACGGATCAGTTCGAGTCATGCGTGGTTAAATGTCTGGTGTTGTCTGATCTGGATTCTTTTCTGGCTGGTGATCACGGCAAGTCCAAAACTGTCCTGCATGATCGGACACATTACACTGCTGTCACTTGCCGGTATCAACTATTTTGTCTATCAGTTTCGTGGAAATGAGTTCTCCTTCGGGGATCTGAAGGCAGCATCCACCGGATTGAGTGTTGCATCGAAGTACCAGTTTGTGTTAGAAGACCGCGCGGTCTATATCATTATCCTTGCAATCTTATATGTGGCGTTTATCCGCCGGCTGAATTTTAAGCTTCAGAAGAAATGGATGTTGCGGCTCGGTGCGCTGGCAGTGGGATGCATTCTGACCAGCTATGTTGCCACGAAGTCTGAAAATATCGTCATGGAGTCCTGGGAGCAGAAGGGAACCTACCGCAATGGTTATGTGCTGAATTTTATTTTAAGTGTGCGGGATTCTTTTGTGTCTGCACCGGATGGCTATTCCACCGAAGCAATACAGAAACTGGAAGATAAATACGGAAAGTCTGAAAATGTCGGTTCGAAGGATGATCCGACGATCATTGTCATTATGAATGAATCCTTTGCAAATCTGGGCGTGATTGGAGATCTGACTACGAACGAAGAAGTAACCCCATTTTTAAATTCCATGAGCGAGAATACGATCAAAGGAAAGGCGCTGTCCTCCGTTTTTGGTGCAAAGACACCGGACTCCGAGTGGGAGTTTTTAACCGGGAATTCGATGGCATTTCTGCCAAGCGGTTCCGTGCCATACCAGCAGTATGTTTCGGGAGATACCTATTCCTTAGTCAGCACCTTAAAAGAGCGCGGTTATACTTGTCTTGCCATGCATCCGTACTATGAGACAGGCTGGAGCAGAAACAAGGTCTATCCATTGATGGGCTTTGACGAGATGCATTTTATCGACTACTTTGACCAGAATAATATCATGCGAGAGTACATCACCGATGAGGAGCTTTACAACAAGATCATCAATAAGTACGAGGAAAAGGATTCGGATGAAAAGATGTTCATTATGAGTGTCACCATGCAGAACCATGGTGGATATACGGACTATTATCCGAATTTTGAAAGTGATATTAAGATGACGAATGGCTATTACAGTGATGTGAACCAGTATCTTTCCCTGATCCACCAGAGTGATCAGGCGTTAGAGAAGCTGATCTCATACTTCGAAGGTGTGGATGACAAGGTAGAGATCGTATTTTTCGGAGATCATCAGCCATCCCTGAATTCGAACTTCTACCGCCAGTTGAACCACAAGGGCTTATCCGGTCTGACACTTCAGCAGTTAGAGGATCTCTTTACGGTTCCGTTCTTCATCTGGACAAACTATGAGAGTGAAGAAAAGACGGTGGATATTACCAGCCTGAACTTCCTTTCGACGATGGCATTGGAAAAAGCAGATATTGAACTGCCGGCCTACAACCGGTTTTTGAAGGATCTGATGGAGGTTGTTCCTGCAATGAATTCCAGAGCTTTTTATTCGAAGGAATATAACAGCTTCCGGCATTACAATGAAAGCTCCGGCGAGGAAACCGAGCTGCTGAATGAGTACCAGATGCTGCAATACAACAATATGTTTGATAAAAAGAGTACAAGCAGTGTGTTCTTCCCGTTTTATCATTCAGAGGATCAGAACAAATAGACACCCATCAGCACGACAAGAAACAGCACATTATACATGGTAAATACCAGCAGGTATTTCCGTGGTGTGCTGTTTTTTTCTTTGGCATAGAACTGATAGGAAATCAGGCTGGCAAGCGATGCGATCAGTGTACCAAGTCCGCCGACATTTACACCGGCAAGCAGCGGTGCATACTGTGTCGTGAAGCCGGAAAGCAGGATTGCCGCAGGAACATTGCTGATAAACTGGCTTGCCAGTACACCACCCATGAATTCGTGCCCAACGATAACGGATGATAACAGGGAATGGATCGCAGGGATATTTTTCAGATTCCCAATGAAGATAAAAAAGCAGACAAAGGTCAGTAAGAGGGAGTAATCCACCTGTCGTAAAACAGACCGGTCAACCAGCAAAAATGTGAGGATCACGATACAAAGAACTACCGGATACGGCAGCAGATGTAGGACAACAAGCAGACATAGCGCAAACAGGGTCAGGTAGATGACCAGATGCCGGATAAAACTGTGCTTGTTATTTTGCGGATGGTCATCCGGTAAAATACAGACCGATACCGGTTCCCTGTTTTTGGCACAGAAAATGATGAAAAGAAGCAGGAACAGGGAGCATGCAGAGTACGGAAGCATTGTGCGCATGAAGTCTGCCATGCTTATATCTGCGATCGTGTACAGATAGAGATTCTGCGGATTGCCAAGAGGGGTTAACATACTGCCAAGATTCGCGGCGATCGTCTCCAGCGTGATTAAAAAGATCATATGGGATTGCTTATTCGTGAATGATAAGACTAAGATAGTAAACGGAACGAAGGTGATCAGTGTCACATCATTGGTAATGAACATACTGCAAAAAAAGCAGAGAAGTACAAAGATCAGGTCAAGTGTACGGAAAGAGCCGGAATGCATAAGAAGCTTTCTGCCGAGAATGTCAAAGACACCGATCGAAGAAAGACCGCCGACAACTGCCATCAGGCTAAAGAGCAGAGCAAGGACACGGAAGTCAATGTAGGAAAAATAGGCTGCAGACGGTGGCACAAAAAAGCAGGAGATGACGGCAAGGATCCCTGCGCAGACTAAGATGGTATGGGTTTTGAAAAAGTGTAGTATTCTGGTTTTCATAGTGCTCCTCATTTCTGTACAAACTGTTTTATACGATAACTTATGGCTATCGCAGCGTCGGTGAAACACCGAAGTTTTTCTTATAAGATCTTGAAAATGTGGAATAATTCTTAAATCCACATTCAAAACATGCCTGTGTAACCGGCATGCCGTCCGCGATCAGTTCTCTCGCATAACGCAGCCGCTTCATCGTCAGATAGCTGCCGATCGTGTAACCGGTTTCTTCCTTGAAGGAATGCATCAGGTAATATTTGCTGGTAAAAAACTGCTCCGCAAGCGAGTCGATCGTGATGTCGTCGGTCAGGTGAGTATTTAAAAATTCTAAGACAGAGAGGATCTTTTCATTCGAAGAAGCCGTCTCCATATAGGTTAAGCTGTCATGTAATACTGCGCGGTTTAAGTGGATCATAAATTCTAAAAACAGCAGGTTCTGGTACAGCTCGCTTGCATAGTCCTCATCCTGAAAGGAACTCTCCAGTTCCCTGCATACCTGATACAGCTTGCTGCTTTGCATCGAAGGGATCCGCAGTACATTCGACTTCTCCTTAGTGGCACGAAGAAAACAGTAGCCGAGATCGTAGCTGTCATTTTTATGGGCACAAAGGAATTCCGGTGAGATATAGATGATGATCCGTTCATAGACTGCGGAAGAATGTACGATGGGGCAGTGAACATCCCCGGCATTGACAAGCACCATGTCATAAGGCTTTAAGTCATAGGATTTACCTTCGATACAATAGGTAACATTGCCACGGATCAGGATAACGATCTTGTTAAAATCGTGGTAGTGGAATTCGAATTCTCTTTTTTTCTTATCAATCAGATGAAACATCTTAAAGTCCTGTGTCAGATAACCACGCTTTTCATACTCTGCCATAATGAATCTCCTTACTTAAGAAACAGTATAAAGCATTATTTGCGATATTCATAGCATTATTTCGATATTATTCAAAAATAATGTCATATATAATAAGACTTAGATACAAAGTCAGAAGTCCGTTTCCGGATGGAGCGGAAAATATAGAAAGGGTGGACAGGATATGAAGAATTTCAGCAATTATACAGATTACAGTACAAAGGAAGAATTACATTTTGAATCCAAGGCAGTGCATGGGGCACTCGGAACAGAGCCGCTTACCGGAGCAGTCAGCATGCCGATTTTCCAGGCAGTTACCTACCGCCATCCGGCACTTGGAGAATCTACCGGTTTTGCATACAGCAGATTAGAGAACCCGACCAGACAGGAATTAGAGCGTACAATGGCGATCTTAGAGGGTGGAATCAAGGGATTTGCTTTTTCAAGTGGACAGGCTGCAAACATGTCTGTATTTTCCCTGCTTGATCCGGGTGATCATATTATCTTGACCGATGATATCTATGGCGGAACCTTCCGAATCGTCGGAGATGTATTTGGTAAGTATGGCATCGAGCATACGTATGTGGATATGTCTGACTTAGAGGCAGTAAAGGCTGCGATCACTCCAAAGACAAAGATGTTTTTCATCGAAACACCGACCAACCCGATGATGAAGGTTGCGGATATCCATGCGATTTCCGAGATTGCAAAAGAGATCGGTGCACTGACCGTAGTAGATAATACGTTCCTTACCCCATATTTCCAGAAGCCGTTACAGCTTGGTGCAGATATTGTAACACACAGTTCCACAAAGTATCTGGGCGGTCACAACGATACCCTTTCCGGAATTGTTGTAGTAAAGGATAACGAAGAGATCGCAGAGAAGATCCATGTACACATCAAGTCCCATGGAAGCCAGCTTGCACCACTTGACAGCTGGCTGGTATTACGTGGTATCAAGACACTTCCGGTCCGGATGGACAGACACAATGAGAATGCGAAGAAGGTAGCCGAGTGGCTGCGTACACAGGATAAGGTGAAAAAGGTTTATTATGTAGGCTTCGAAGATCATAAGGATTATGCGGTAACCTGTAAGCAGACAACCGGATTCGGAGGAATGATTTCCTTTACCGTTGACAGCTTTGAGACTGTGAAAAAGATCTTAAAGGGTGTGGATATGATCATGTTTGCAGAGAGTCTGGGCGGAACAGAGACCCTGATCACTTATCCGACTACACAGACACATGAGGATACACCACAGGATGTCAAGAACAAGCTTGGAATCACAGACTGTTTCCTTCGTATGTCCGTAGGAATTGAGAACGCAGATGATATTATTGCAGACCTTGATCGTGCAATGAATTCATAAGGGGGGAAATGTGAAATGAAGTTTACCAAGATGCAGGCATTTGGAAACGATTATGTATATATTGATGCGATCCATCAGGAACTGAAAAACCTGCCGGAACTTGCAAGATTTGTAAGTGACAGGCATTTTGCGATCGGTTCGGATGGAATGGTACTGATCTGTCCTTCCGATAAAGGGGACTTCCGTATGCGGATGTTTAACCCGGATGGAACAGAGGGAGAGATGTGTGGCAATGCCCTAAGAAGCGTTGGAAAATATGTCTATGACCACCGGTTGACCGAAAAGACCGATCTTGTGATCGAGACCTTAGGCGGGATGCAGAAGCTGAACCTGACGATCGGTGAAGATGGATTTGTCAGCAATATCCGCGCTGACATCGGAGAACCGAGACTCGATACGAAGGTGATTCCGGTGAATACCGAGCTTCCGGAATTCATCGAACAGCCGGTACAGGTCTTAGATAAGACCTTTAAGATCACAGCAGTATCCTGGGGTAATCCGCATGTTGCAATGTATGTAGACAGTGTGGCAGATCTCGATGTTGAAAAATACGGCAAGACGATCGAATATATGACAGAACTGTTTACAAACAAGACAAACGTAACCTTTGTTGAATTCGTAAACAAGGATTACATCAAGATTCGTGAGTGGGAACGCGGAACCGGTGAGACGATCGGCTGTGGAACCGGCTGCTGTACCGCAGTGGTTGCCGGTGTGCTGACCGGAAGGATCAACCGGAAGGTAACGGTAGAGCAGATCGGCGGCCCGCTTCTGATCGAATGGGATGAAAAGACAAACCACATGTTTATGACAGGTCCATCCCATACGGTATTTGAGTCTGAGATCGATGCTTCCCATATACTGGATAAGTAAGGTGACAGCCCGGAGCGTGAGCGGCTAAAATGATTTTGACGGTATGGAAAACAGAGAAGCCGTAATTATTATGTAGATATATTGTGAATAGAACGTAAGAAATGAGGATAAAAATGAAGCTTTCAGAGATATGTAAGGAAACGGCGTATACGTGTTTGCAGGGAAGTATGGATGTAGAGATCACGGACATCATCTATGACTCCCGCAAGTTAGAGCCACAGACGATGTTTGTCTGCATGGTAGGTGCAGTGACCGATGGACATAAGTACATCCCGGATGCAATCAAAAAGGGGGCAGCGGCAATCGTGGTAGAACGTGCCGGGGAAGCAGAGCAGATCCCGGATTCGATTACGGTACTTCAGGTCGCTTCCGCAAGACAGGCGCTTGCACAGATGTCGGCAGCATTTTTCTCCTATCCGGCAAGAGAACTGGTAACGATCGGACTGACCGGTACAAAGGGTAAGACGACAACGACTTACATGATCAAAAGTGTATTAGAAGAGGCTGGAAAAAAGGTCGGACTGATCGGTACGATCGGAGCCTTGATCGGGGACAAACCACTTCCGACAAAGAATACAACGCCGGAATCCTATGAACTTCATAAAATGTTCCGTGCCATGGCGGATGAAGGCTGTGAGTATGTGGTTATGGAAGTGGCATCACAGGGCTTAAAGCTTGACCGTGTCTATGGCATTGAATTTGACTATGGAATCTTTACGAACCTTTCCCCGGATCATATCGGACCGGCAGAGCATGCATCCTTTGAAGAATATATGGAATGCAAGAGTATGCTGTTCCGCCAGTGTAAGGTGGGAATTGCCAATATTGATGATGAACACTTTAAGGGCGTATTACAGAATCATACCTGTGAGTTAAAAACATTCTCGGCACAGGATGGGGATGTGGATGCCGATCTGGTTGCCGGAGCGATCGGCTTCTTAGATGAAGAAGGAAAGCTGGGCATGCACTTTACGACAACCGGCTGCATGAATGTATACGCCAAGGTCTACATTCCGGGCAGATTCAGTGTCTACAATTCACTCGTTACGATGCTGACCTGTCATCTGGCCGGAATCTCGGATGAAGATATTTTACGCGGACTTGCGAAGGTACAGGTGAAAGGTCGTGTAGAGATGGTTCCGGTATCAAAGGACTTTACCGTGATCATCGATTATGCACATAATGAGGTAAGTACGAGAAGCGTGCTTACAACACTGAAGGAATATCACCCGAAGCGTCTGATCTGCCTCTACGGCGGTGGCGGAAACCGTTCGAAGCTCCGCCGTTATGATATGGGTGAGGTGACCGGAGAGATGGCAGATCTCTGTGTACTGACCTGTGACAATCCAAGAGACGAGGAGATCGCAGATATCAATAATGACATCAAGATCGGACTTGCGAAGAGTAATGGAAAATACATCGAGATCGATGACCGGAAGGAAGCGATCAGGTATTGTATCGAACATGCAAAAAAAGGTGATATGATCGTACTGCTTGGAAAAGGCCATGAGAACTATCAGGAGATCAAGGGTGTGAAATACCACTTTGATGAACGCGAAGCAATCGCAGAAGTAAAACAGGAGCTGGGCTTATAAGCCCGGCTCTTTACTGTATAGGAGAATGTGGGATGGATCAGATATTGGAATTGTTTTTCACTTTTATAAAGATCGGAACGTTTACATTCGGTGGAGGATATGCAATGATCTCCATGATTGAAAACAACTGTGTAGAGAATAAGAAATGGATCAGCCATGAGGATATGATGAATATCGCAGTGATTGCGGAATCAACACCGGGGCCGATCGCGATCAACTGTGCAACCTTTGTCGGATATAAGAAAAAGGGGATTCCAGGCGCAGTTGCTGCAACCGTCGGTGTGGTGATTCCGTCGTTTTTTATTATTTGCCTGATCGCTTTTGTACTGGATCATTTTCTGGAGATCACGGTAATCGCGAATGCATTTTGTGGGATCAAGCTGGCAGTAGGGATCCTGATTTTAGACGCTGCGGTCAAAATGATCCAGAAGCTGCAAAAGCGGCTGTTTCCCTGTGTGATCCTGATATGCGCTGCGATTCTTATGGTGGTCATTGATGTGTGTGCGCTGAAGATCTCTACGATCACCATGATGCTGTCAGCAGGGTGCATCAGTCTGTTTCTTTGTTTTGCAAAGGAGCTGGCAGGAAGGATCGGTGAAGGAAAATGATCTTACTGGAATTGTTTTTCGGGTTTTTGAAAGCAGGCTGTTTTTCCTTTGGCGGTGCATATGCTGCAATCCCGCTGATCCGGGATGTTGTATTATCCTATGGCTGGATGGATGATGAGATGCTGACATATATGATCGCTGTCAGTGAAAGTACACCGGGTTCTCTTATGGTAAATATCGCAACCTATGTCGGTGCATCACAGGCGGGTGTTTTAGGTGCAGCGGTGGCAACCTTTGCAGTCGTACTTCCGGCATTTCTCATCGTATTGGCAGTTACCGCGATTCTTTCAAGGATAATCGAAAACAAATATGTCCAGGCGGCACTGGACGGCATTAAGCCATGTATCATCGGAATTATTTTTTCAACGGGTGTATTGATGATCTGGAAGAATCTGTTTGGAAGTGTATCAAACGGGGGGGATTACCGGGCAATCCTTATCACACTGATCCTTGGCGTGATCTATTTTGGATCAAGGCGTGTGAAGGAAAAGGGGATTTCACCGATTACATTGATCGTTCTGGCAGCCGTCTGTGGTGTGATCGGCTACGAAGTCTGAATGTTTCCTTTTTAAAATCGCAAAAAAGACGTGCAAGTACAGTCCGAATATGCTATAGTGTTGCTAAATATGCGTAAAATTAAGGAGATTGATGTATATATATGAAAAAGAAGAATGGAAGATCAAAGAAGATTACCGCTTTTCTGCTGGCATGTGCAACCATGATACAGTTTCTTTCGGGCAGTGGTGCAGTGTATGCCACAGAGGCAGTAGATGCGTCTGTTACAGCTACCATATCTGTAGCATCGAATAAATCCAAACAGGAAATGCAGCCATATCTGGACGCATTCAATCAGAAGTATCCGGGAATACAGATTGAGTATAATTATTATACGGATTATGAGACAGAGGCCGGAAAAGCACTTGAATCCGGAGATTATCCGGATGTTTTATTTACACCGGGATCTGTATCAGCAGATCAGTATGCGGATTATTTTGAACCACTCGGCAGCAAAGAAGAGCTCGAGAAAAAGTACCAGTATTTAGAAGACAGCAAGAATGTGGATGGAACGATCTACGGCATTCCGTCCTCGGCATATGTAAATGGAATTATATACAACAAGGAAGTTTTTGACAAAGCGGGGATCACGGACACACCGAAATCCATAGATGAATTTCTTGAGGATCTGTATATGATCAAGGAAAGAACGAATGCGATTCCATTTTATACCAACTATGCCGCTGACTGGACGCTTACTGCCTGGGAACAGTATCCGTTTCTTTCCATGACGGGAGATCCGGACTATAAAGCGAATGGATTTGTAAATGAACTTGATCCGTTTTTGCCAGGGACGAGCCATTATCAGGTGTATCAGCTGCTCTATGATATTGTAAGTAATGGATTGTGTGAAGATAAGCCGGAGGAAAGTGACTGGGAGCAGTCAAAGAGCATGCTTAATCATGGTGATGTTGCCTGCATGGCGATCGGTTCATGGGCATTAAAGCAGGTACAGGATGCAGGAAATCATGCGGATAATGTGGCATATATGCCATTTCCGAATGAAGTGGATGGCAAGCAGTATATGCCGATCGTGGCTGACTATTGTTATGCGATCAATAAAAACAGTGAACAGAAGACTGCGGCACGTGCTTATATGGACTTTATGCTCGATGAATCCGGATATGCACTGGATCAGGAAGTGTTATCTATCGTAAGAACGGATCCGATTCCGGATGTATACGGAGACATGAATAGTATTGTCTGCCTGATGGATAATGAGGCAAGTGATGAGAATTACAGAAAAAGACAGATACTTTCCACGAATCTGAGTATTCTCGACAGCACAGATGAGATCAAACGTGTCATCGAAGCCGCGGAAGGAAAACGGGACGAGACATTTGACGAGATCGCGGAGGATTGGAATAAGAAATGGGAATCTTCGCGGACAGAAGATATTATGCCAGGCAGTGGTTCCCATACGACGGTATTAAACAGTGCGCTTAGCAATAACTATGATGTAGAACTGTCGGATATCGAACAGGAGTACATAGACAGTTTAAAAGAACTGAAGGTAGGATATCTGAAGAATATGGCACCGTTCCAGTATTATGCGGATGGGGAGTTCCATGGTGTTTTGAAGGATATCATGAATATTGTGGCAGAGGATCTGAAGCTTTCTATCGTAGAAAAGGGCTATGACAATACAGAGGATATGGTGAAGGCCTTAAAAGCCGGTGAGATAGATATGATCGCCGGAATGAATAAGTCTGCCAGATACGGTTCGGAGCTGAAGTTCTCGGCTAAGTCGATGGATGTTATGAAGGTCATGGTAAAGAGTGATTCTGCCAAATCAAACGAAGCACTGAAAGGAACCATGGCGCAGATTAAGGGAGAGGATTATTCAGACCTGCAGACAGAGGCATCGGACGTGATCATAACGGAGAATCTTGCGGACAGTTTAAATCAGATAGAAAAATTAAAGGTAGATTTTACCGTTTCCGATTACTATAGTGTGTATTATTACACACAGGAACAGGGCTATAAGCATCTGGATGTAACACCTGTTTCGGGCAGCGACAGCCTGTATTTTGCATACACAAAGGGATGCGATACCAGACTGATCTCGGTGTGCAATAAGATCCTTTACAGTATACCGGGTGAGAATACACAGATCATGCTCGATGAGTGTCTGAAAAGCGAGAATCAGGACATAACACTTACGAGATTCATAGAGGCAAATACGATTCCGTTTCTGATTGCCGTAACGTTATTTTTTGGAATCATTATCATATTGGTGGTGCTTCTTGCAAGACAGCGTTCTAAGATCGCAAAGATCGATGCACTTACCGGACTTTACAACCGGTATGGTATCAGGGACCGCATGAAAGTGATCTACGATAAGAAACATTTCCCGATGGTTGTATCCATCCTTGATATTGATAATTTCAAATCCGTAAATGACACCCTCGGACACCTCGGTGGGGATGCGGCCCTGAAACTGCTTGGAAATACAATGAAACAGGTATTTGGTAACAAAGTAGTGCTCGGTAGATATGGCGGGGATGAGTTTGTCATCGGATTCCATGCAAAGGATATGAAGTCCGTTGAGTCAAAGTTCAGGGAACTTGTAACACGCATGCATCTACAGTTTGCATTTGGTGATGCGGCAGTTGATCTGTCTATCAGCGTCGGTGTCGTGATCGTGGAAGAAGAAATTGCATACGATGATCTGTTTAAGGTTGCCGATGTTGCACTTTACGAGGTAAAGCAGCATGGCAAGAACGATTACAGGATCCGGAAATACAGTGAGATAAAGGATGCAATGAAGGAACAATAGAAAAGAAAGATCGACAAAATGTCACACAATTTTGTGGATGATATAATGAGTGCAAACGAGTCAACATACTAGTATGATTGACGAGTGGCGAATGTCGATCATGAACCGTTTTTGTTCATGATATAATAATATTTTTAAAATTCCTTGTATCGAAAAAATACGAAAACTTAAACGGTTTCGTGCTCGAATAGGGGTAGACGAATGCTATTTTCTTGCGTAAAATAAAAGGCAAGAGTGGTATATCGGATTACAGATATGCGAAGATCTGGAGGGAGAGCATGAAACACTGGAACTATAACGAAGAGTTTGAGGAAAAATATAAATACATGGGTGATGACCTTGGCGCTGTCTATACACCGGAGAAGACAGCCTTCCGTGTATGGGCGCCAACAGCGGATACGGTAACTTTAAAGTTATACGAAGATGGAGAACGCAGGAAGCCGCTTGATCATGTGCAGATGAAAAAAAGTGAGCGCGGAACCTGGGTGGCTGAGCTTTCCGGTGACCGGAACGGACTGTATTACAATTATGAGGTGACGGTGGATTCCGTCACACGTGAAGCGGTTGATCCATATGCAAGGGCAGTCGGTGTAAATGGTGAGTGCGGCATGGTCATTGATCTTGCGGCAACGGATCCGGAAGGATTTGCCGGGGAAGAAAGACCACAGATGATCCTGCTGACGGATGCCGTCATCTACGAGTCACATGTCCGCGATCTGACCGTAGATGAGGGCGCAGGCAATCCATATCCGGGTAAGTTCCTTGGTGTTGGAGTGACCGGAACAAAGAACCGGGATGGAGCTTCTACCGGACTTGACTATATGAAGGAGCTTGGTGTCACCCACTTACAGCTTTTGCCGGTCTATGACTATGCAACGGTCAATGAAGCAGATACAGAAAACGCAATGTATAACTGGGGCTATGATCCGAAGAACTACAATGTGCCGGAAGGTTCTTATTCGACCGATCCGTTTCATGGAGAAGTAAGAGTCCGGGAGTTCAAACAGATGGTACAGGCGATCCATAAGGAAGGACTGCTGGTGATCATGGATGTTGTATACAATCACACCTATGATGCAGAGGATTTCTGCTTCCAGAAGATCGTACCGGATTACTTTTTCCGTAAGACAGAGGATGGAAGATTTTCGGACGGTTCTGCCTGCGGAAATGAGACAGCATCTGATCATGTGATGGTGCGTAAGTATATTATCGATTCTGTCTGTTACTGGGCAAAGGAATACCATATTGACGGTTTCCGCTTTGACCTGATGGGTGTTCTCGATAAGGAAACGATGCGTGAGCTTCGTAAGGCAGTCGATCAGATCAATCCGGACATTGCCTTATATGGAGAGGGCTGGACAGGCGGTCCATGTGCGATCGATGCCGGGGAACGCTGCATGAAGGCTGATACCTGGCAGTTAGATGGAATCGGTGCTTTCAATGATGATATCCGGGACTCCATTAAGGGCAGTGTATTTTATGCAGCCGAACCGGGCTTTGTCAACGGAGGATCGGGATTTGAAGAAGCGATCCGCTTTAGCGTCACGGGTGCAGTCGGACATCCGGCCGTACACTTTGACAATGAAGCCGGTGTATGGGCGGAAAAGCCGGAGCAGAGCATCAACTATGTGTCCTGCCATGACAATTATACCTTATGGGATAAGTTAAAGGAATCCTGTCCGGACGCATCTGTTGAGGTGCGTAAGGCAATGAACAATCTTGCAGCCGCCATCGTCTATACCGCACAGGGTGTTCCGTTTATGCAGGCAGGGGAAGAGCTGCTCCGCAGTAAGCCGACAGATACGACAGCGGACGGTATTGCGGAAAACAGTTACAACCTTCCGGATGAGACGAACCGGATCCGGTGGAATACAAGAAGTGAGCATGCAGATGTATTTGCGTACTATCAGGGACTGATCGCATTCCGTAAGGCACATGCAGGACTTCGTATGCGTACGGCAGAAGAGATCGCAGAGCGGATTATTTTTAAGGACACAGATTGGAAAAATGTCGTTGCATATGAGATCACAGGCTCGAAGGAGCAGAAGGAACGACTTTTTGTTGTCTATAATGCGAATGAGCAGGCAGTCCGTGTAGAACTTCCGGGGGATGGCACATGGGAGCTTTACATCGATAAAAATCATGCCGGAAATGTGCCACTTGGCAGTGTTTCGGAGAATGTACAAGTAGAAGGAATCTCAGCAGCCGTTTTCGTGCAGAAGATATAAAATCAGGATTGAAGTAAAGAAAAAAAGGTGATAGTCATGCATGTTACAGACGACACACCTTGTCTGGCAAGGGCGAAACTTTCTACAACACCTTGAAAACGAAAAGAAATCTGATACAATATATGGTATCTGCGAAAATGTAGCGATGGAAGAATGAAGGGGTTGTATATGAAAATCATCAAAAGAAGCGGTACAGAGGATGTATTCGATTTAGAGAAGATCCTGGCTGCGGTAGAAAAGGCAAATGAGAGTGTAGTAGACAGTGAACGGATGACACAGACACAGATACAGGAGATTGGGGCGAATGTAGCTGCTATCTGTCATCAGATGAAGCGTTCCCTGACTGTCGAAGAGATTCAGGATCTTGTGGAGAACCAGATCATGAACCAGCGTGCCTACAGCGTTGCCAGAAATTATATTACATATCGCTATAAGCGGGCACTGGTCCGTAAGTCGAACTCTACGGATGACCGTATTCTGACACTTTTAGCCTGCAAGAATGAAGAGGTAAAACAGGAGAATTCCAATAAGAATCCGACGGTCAGCAGCGTACAGCGTGATTATATGGCGGGAGAGGTCAGCAAGGATATTACAAGAAGATTCCTGCTGCCACACGATATTATCGAGGCGCATGATGCGGGAATCATTCATTTCCATGATGCGGATTATTTTGCACAGCATATGCACAACTGCTGTCTGGTAGATCTGGAAGACATGCTTCAGAATGGAACGGTAGTCAGCGAGACGATGATCGACCGTCCGAAGAGCTTTGCGACTGCCTGCAATATTGCGACACAGAGCATCGCACAGATCGCAAGCTCACAGTATGGCGGACAGAGCTTTTCACTGGCGCATCTGGCACCGTTTGTACAGGTCAGCAGGGAGAAGTTCCGCCGTCAGGTAAAGACAGAATTCGAAGCAGCAGGCTTAGAACTGGATGAAGAGAAGATCAACACCGTTGCAGAGCTTCGTGTGAAGGAAGAAATCAATCGTGGTGTCCAGATGATACAGTATCAGGTCATTACACTGATGACAACGAATGGACAGGCACCATTTGTAACCGTATTTATGTATCTCGATGAAGTGCCGGAGGGACAGACAAGGGATGATCTGGCAGCCGTGATCGAAGAGGTACTGCATCAGAGGATTCTTGGAGTTAAAAATGAAAAAGGAACTTATATCACGCCGGCATTCCCGAAGCTGATCTATGTTCTGGAAGAAGACAATATCCATGAGGACAGCAAGTACTGGTATTTAACGAAGCTTGCCGCAGAGTGTACGGCAAAGCGTATGGTACCGGATTATATTTCCGAGAAGGTTATGAAAAAGATGAAGGATGGCAACTGTTATCCATGTATGGGATGCAGATCTTTCTTAAGTGTATATAAGGATGAAAATGGCAAGCCAAAATATTACGGCAGATTTAATCAGGGTGTGGTAACCCTGAATCTGGTGGATGTGGCATGCAGTTCCGCAGGCGATATGGATCGGTTCTGGAAGATCTTTGACGAGCGGTTAGAACTTTGCTACCGTGCCCTGATGTACCGGCACAACCGTCTAAAGGGAACACCGTCAGATGTGGCACCGATCCTCTGGCAGAACGGTGCACTTGCACGGCTGAAAAAGGGTGAGACGATCGATAAGCTTTTATATGGTGGTTATTCCACCATCTCCCTTGGCTATGCGGGACTTTGCGAGTGTACGAAGTATATGACCGGAGAATCCCACACTGATCCGGATAAGGGAACAGCCTTTGCGCTTTCTGTGATGCAGCATCTGAACGATGCCTGTGAAAAGTGGCAGAAAGAGACGAATATCGCATTTTCCGTTTATGGCACACCGCTTGAATCCACGACTTATAAGTTCGCCAAATGCTTACAGAAGCGTTTTGGAATCATTCCGGGTGTAACCGATAAGAGTTATATTACAAACAGCTATCATGTACATGTTACCGAACCGATCGATGCATTTACCAAGCTGAAGTTCGAAGCACAGTTTCAGGCACTTTCACCGGGTGGAGCGATCAGCTACGTGGAAGTACCGAATATGCAGGATAATCTCGAAGCTGTACTTGCAGTCATGCAGTACATTTACGAGAACATCATGTATGCGGAGCTGAATACAAAGAGTGATTACTGTCAGGAATGCGGATATAACGGAGAGATACAGATCGTAACCGATTCCGATGGTAAGCTGGTCTGGGAATGCCCGAACTGCGGCAACCGTGATCAGGATAAGATGAACGTGGCAAGACGGACCTGTGGTTATATCGGAACACAGTTCTGGAATCAGGGACGGACACAGGAGATCAAAGAGAGGGTATTACATCTTTAAAATAAAACCGATGCAGGAAGACAGGCTTCATGTGGAGTCTGTCTTTTTTACTGTATAGGAATTCCAACGGAATCTCCTATACAGTAAAAGCAAGCGCAAACTTTATTTTATAATAGGATTCGGATGTCAAAAGAGTCTTAAAAAATTCAAAAGGCAAAATGCACAAACTATGTTCCGCAAACATTTGCAACGCTCATCGTGAACTAACTGCCAACTGCAACCATACAAGTTCAGCAAAGGCTTCACTTGTGGTTTTCGTAAGCAGTGGATTTCACTCGAAGCGAAAGGCGCAAATAAAAGTTTGCTTTACATATTTTGTGCATTTTGCCCGTTTATCTTTACAAAGCATCTTTTGACATCAGGATTTGTACAGGAAATTCCTGAGAAAATTCCTGCACCGAAAATCCGGCATCTGCAATCTAATGTATGTAAGCAGCAGATGGGACGTCATATTTTGCAGGAAAAAGAAAAAGAGGAGGCAATCCGGCTTGAATATACTGGTAAGAAAAGCGCAGAAAGGCGATGCCGATGCATTTGTGGAACTGATCGAGCAGAACAGGATGAGCCTGTACCGGGTCGCAAAGGGAATTCTTCATAATGAAGAAGATATTGCAGACGCCATGCAGGAGACCATTTTAAATGGATTTGAACATATTACGGAATTAAAACATGCAGCTTATTTTAAAACATGGCTGATACGGATTCTGATCAACAACTGCAATCAGATCTTAAAAGCAAACAGACAGTGCAATACGATCGAACGGTTTCCGGAGGTCAGCTACAATGACCGCAATCAGGCAAATGTGGAGTTTTTGGAAATGATAGCAGGGCTGCCAAAAGACAGCCGGATCATTTTCCAGCTCTACTATGGAGAAGGACTGAATACAAGAGAGATCGCAGAGGTGCTTGCATGGAGTGAAAATACGGTAAAAAGCAGGCTCAGGCGCGGAAGAGTGGAACTGAAAAAGAAGCTTTTATTGAGTTAGAGGCGGCATGGTGACACACAAGTGGTATGCGCAAAAGGCAGCGCAGGAATGGAGATTCATATGAGAGAATATCAGAATAGAGAGATGCAGGAAGTATTAGGAAGGGATCTTGAGATGTCGGATCTGGTAAAGCAGCGGATCGAGGACACCTACCGGCAGATCGGTGGAAAGAAAAAGGAATCGAACCGGTTTTTCTATGGAACGGCAAGAAGACGTGTGGCAGCAGCCGTTGTCTGTATGGTAATAGCAGGCAGTACAGTCGGCGTTATGGCATCGAGAGGATTTTTTGAGAAGTCAGAGGTACAGACGGGGGACAGCTTAAGCTATACATTTGATATTAATTACGACCTGACACCGGGTACTTATGAGGTCAGTGTGAACCAGATCCCGGATGGTTATGTGGAACGTGAGGAAGGAAAGTACGATAAGGAAGGGGCAGGAGAGAATCACGGCATCAGTATTCTTCCAATCTATAACACCGCAGAATTAGAGAAGCTTTCTACCGACATCAACACGATGTGTAAGGTAAAGGATGTGACAAAGGATACGATCAACGGAATGGAGACCGATATTGTGACACTAGAAGATGCCGAAAAATATCTGCGTGGAACGTATATGTTCCAGTTTAACCCGATGGAGGGCTATGTGGTAGAGATCTATGCGGATTATGGAATCCCGGTTGCAGACATGCAGGAGTTTGCGAAAAATATGACGATCACACGTACCGGTGATGCCATATTTGCCTCCGAAGATGAGAAACAGCAGGGTGAAGAAGACCGTGCAGCACAGGAAACAAGAGGACAGGTCAAAGACCAGCTGATCGCAGATGGAATCCCACAGGAGAAGCTTGTTCAGGTGGGAAGTGAAGCGAAAAACTTAGGTGGAGATATGGGCTATACCGTAACCGGATATGAGTTCCTGGATCATATCGAGGGCTTAAGTGAAGGTGACTTCTTTCACTATGAAGATGTTGCGCCATGGTTAGAAGCAGATGGCAGCTTAAAGAGTTACACCAGACAGCATCTGGATGCAGATGGCGAAGTGGTAAGCGAAGAGCGTGTCACACCGCAGTTTTTAAAGGTCAACGTAACTGCACATTGCTATTCCGATCAGTCTGATGACGGCAGCATGCCATTGTATGCCGCTATCGTGCCATCCACAAAGACAGAGGACGGAAAAGTGACCTGGAGCAT
This sequence comes from Lachnospiraceae bacterium, assembly GCA_022764465.1. Classification (GTDB taxonomy): domain Bacteria; phylum Bacillota; class Clostridia; order Lachnospirales; family Lachnospiraceae; genus Roseburia_C. The sequence goes on from JALERL010000116.1 coordinate 34,656, forward strand.
GGAACGGTATGCATCGCTTCCTTCGGAACAGTTCTTCTTAGAGACAGACGGAATGCCGATCTATATGACAAGTGCCGAAAATGTGGCAGATGACAGCCGCCATGAGTTCTTCTACCGGAACATGAAAGCGGGAGATGAGATTTCCTATACACTGCTCTATGTCATCGATCCGGATCAGAGTGATTCCGTTCTGCTTCAGTTTGCATGTGGTGCAGATGGAAGCTTAGAAAACAGCGACAGTGTAGAAGAGGCATATGAGACGATGGAAGATTATGTTTTCTTGGAAAATTAGAAAAAGAAAGTAAATATTTACAATCCAAAAAGGGAATGCTATAATTAACTCGAAACAAACCGAGTCGGAAGGAACCGAATTAAATGAACTTTATTGGACGAAAAGAACAGTTAAAAAAACTGGATAAAGTTATCCATGCAGAGAAAATGACATTTTCTCTGATATACGGGCGGAGACGGGTTGGAAAAAGTGAGCTGGTTAAGCAGGCAATCTCGAAAAGTAATGTGAAAGCCCTGTATTATGAATGTAAGCAGGTCGCACAGGAGAGCAATGTCGACGGATTAAGTGAGATTGTGTCTGAGGTGATGGAACTGCCGAAGCTTGGGTTTTCGGATATAGAGTCTCTGCTGAAGTATGTCTTTGAATTGTCAACAAAGGAAAAGCTTGTACTTGTTCTGGATGAATATCCGTATTTAAGGGAATCCGTAAATGGAATGGACAGTATTTTGCAGACATTGGTTGATAAGTATAGAGAAACAGCAAAACTGACCTTAATTGTTCTCGGTTCTTATGTGGAGGTAATGCGTTCTCTTTTGGAACATGCAAATCCATTGTACGGAAGAGTAGATCTAACCATTGATCTAAAGCAGATGGATTATTATGAATCTTCTTTTTTCTATCCGAATTATTCTCCGGAGGATAAGGTGAGAATTTATTCGGTATTTGGTGGAATTCCATATTATAACCGGTTAATCGATGATGCAAAAAGCGTGAAGGAGAATATTATCGAGCTGATTGCATCTCCTGGAGCACGTTTGGAAAATGAAGTATCCATGTACTTAAATGCAGAACTTTCCAAAATTGTAAATGCGAATGAAGTGATTGAAGCATTATCAAGAGGATTCTCAAGGTACAGTGATATTCTTTCACAGTCTCACGTATCAAGCGGGCCTACGCTTGTGGATGTACTCGACAAATTGATCCGTATGGAGGTTGTGGTTAAAACTGCACCGATTAATGACCTCAGTAATAAAAAGAAAATCGGATATTATATTTGTGATAATTTGTCTTTGTTTTATTACCGGTATAACTTCAAATATTCATCACAGATGAAGATCATGGATTCTGAGATCTTTTATAAGAAGTATATTGAAAAAGATTTTGAAGAGTATTATGTGCCACGTATGTTTGAAACGGTATGCAGACAGTATCTGATCCGGAAAAACAGGGCAGGAGAAATTGATCCGGTTATTGAAAAGATTGGAAAATATTATTATGACAATCCAACAGAACGGACAAATGGTGAGTTTGATATTGTGACAGAAGATGAACTTGGCTATGCCTTTTACGAGGTCAAATTCAGAAAGAAGCCGGTATCGGATGAAATGATCCATGAGGAAATAGAACAGGTAAAAGCGACCGGTTTGGATTGTTACAAGTATGTCTTTTTCTCACGAAGCGGTTTCCATTGTGAAAAAAAAGATAACGTTCAATTGATTGAATTAGAAGAAGTATTTTCTGAATAAAAAGATAAAATCACAAAAGGGGACAGGCGGGGATGCCTGTCTTCTTTTACGTGATGATAAACACTGTGTGTAGCTGCAAGGGTATGAAAACATTGACAGATAGGAGAAGAAAGTTTTTAATGAAAAAGAAAAAATAAAAAAAGTTGAAGATAAATACCAAATCCCTTCGTTATATCTTATGAAAGCTTTCGAAAGAAAAAAGGAGGTGGATAAGATCGATTCCCAGGAATATTTGGCACAGATGGTAAAACAGTATCAGAATCTGGTATTTTCCATTTGTGTTAAAATGACAAGAGATTATTTTATAGCAGAAGACCTGACACAGGAAACGTTTTTATCTGCCTTCCGGCATCTTGATTCGTTCGACGGACAAAATGAAAAGTCATGGCTGTGCAGGATCGCAACCAACAAATGCATCGATTACCAGAAGCAGGCGGCGAGAAGAGTAGTCCCCACAGAGGATTGTGAATTAGAAACCGGACAGTCGAAAGAGGGACTCCCGGAGAGCAGCTATATGGAACAGGAAGCAATCGAACAACTGAAGGAACGCTGTAAGAACTTAAAGCCGCCTTATGATGAGGTCGCAAGAATGTATTTTGTGGAAGAACATACCGCAGATGAGATCGCACAGATCCGGCAGAAGAATGTCAAAACCATCCAGACACAGATCTACCGGGCGCGGGGAATGCTTCGCAGACTATACGGAAAGGAGCGTGGATCGCATGATGGATCATAACAGAGATGAAGAAAAATATCTGAGTGATGAAGCCTTAGAAAAGCTGATCGCAGATGTAGAAAACGGACAGATGTTACAGGCACCGGATTACTTAGAACATATGATTTTGAATAAGGCAAAGCATCAGGCGTTTAAGGATTCGGTTGAGATCATGCCGATACGCAATACGATCCGCGAAAGTATCCGGGAGGATCAGCAGACAGCGAAGAAGCAGCCACAGAAAGGAAAAAGGGTACAGCTTTTTGCTTACAGCGTAAAGATCGTGGCAGCGGCAGCGGCAGCGATCGCCTTTATCACGATCATCCCGGCAATGCAGAACCCGGCAGGAACAAACCGGGAGGATGCATACCGTATCGAATACGAGAATGACCGCAAGGAGATGCAGACAAAGCCGAAGAAGGAAAAATCACTGACCCGCAGCCTGAATGAGTGGTCAAGCGGCTGGTGTAACAGGCTTTATGAAGGAACGAACAGGATATTAGAGAGGGAGGAAAAATAAATGACACAGAAAAAGAATGGATTTTTGAGATTTGTATTTTCACTTTTGCCGGGAGCAGGTGAGATGTATATGGGATTTATGAAAATGGGTATCAGCTTAATGGGGGCATTTTTCGGGATTGTCGCACTTGCAACCTGGTTAGATATCGGACCGTTAATGTTTGTGGCAGCAATCTTATGGTTCTACAGCTTTTTCCATGTACACAATCTTGCAAGCATGCCGGATGAAGAATTCTATGCCTTAGAGGATGAATATCTCTTCCATTTTTCCAATGGGGATGTTCATCAGGGCGCAGATTTTGTGAAGACATATCGGAAAGCAATCGGTGTAACCTTGATCGTGGTAGGTGTGATCTTAAGCTGGAAGAGTCTGATGCGTCCGCTGGAGAACTGGATTCCCGAGGACTTTTACTGGATCTTACGCAACCTGAATTACTATCTGCCACAGCTGATCATTGGTATTGTTGTGATCGTACTTGGTGTGCATATGATCAGTGGCAAGAAAAAACAGTTAGACAGTCAGGATGAGAAACAGGTTGAAACAACACAGCCGGACAGTCAGCAGGATGGAAAGGAGCAGTAAGAACATGGAAGAAAAAAAGGTTATGCGGACACACCGCGTTGGCACCATTACGTTTGGGCTGGGGCTTGTGCTGTTTGGAAGTCTCTTTCTTATACATCTGTTTGTTCCGGTCTTAGATTACCGCATTATTTTCCATCTGTGGCCATGTCTG
>JALERL010000083.1 GCA_022764465.1 Lachnospiraceae bacterium
AACAGGCAAGCTTGCTGACGATAAGTTAGTAGAGATCGTTCGTGAGAACTTTGATCTCCGTCCGGCAGGAATCATCAAGATGTTAGACTTAAGAAGACCGATCTACAGACAGACCGCAGCATATGGACACTTCGGCAGAAATGATCTGAATCTTCCTTGGGAAGCACTTGATAAGGTAGATGTATTAAAGAAATACTTATAATATTCCCGGATTCGGGTGTTAAAAGATGTTTAAAAATTTTGCCTTTTTAATCTTTATAAATCATCTTTTGACACCCGAATCCTTATAGGAAATTATGCGATGCATCCGCCCGGACGCGAGAGTGTGCGGCAAGCGCACACTTTATGCTCTTATAAGATCGACATGAACCACTCAACGGTCTTTGGATCGTAGTGGGAGAAGAACAGGCTTTCTCCACCATCGAGAGCCTCAATAGCGGTCATATCCTCAGCAGTCAGTGTAAAGTCAAAGAGATCAAAGTTCTGCTGCATACGCTCCTTGTGGACAGACTTCGGAATAATTACGACATCACTCTGTAACAGGAAACGAAGTGCAGTCTGTGCAGCCGTCTTGCCATATTTTGCGCCGATTTCTGTAAGCACCGGATTGGTGAACATATCCTTTTTGCCTTCAGCAAATGGTCCCCAGGATTCGATCTGACATCCGTATTTTTGCAGATATTCTTTTGCCAACTTCTGCTGCTGGAATACATGGGTTTCAATCTGGTTTACAGCAGGCTTTACTTTTGCAAAGTGCTCAATGTCCAGATAACGGTCCGGTCCGAAGTTGGAAACACCGATCGCACGGATCTTGCCCGCTTCATAGAATTCCTCCATGGCACGATAGGTTCCGTAATAATCGCCAAACGGCTGATGGATCAGCAGCAGATCGAGGTAATCGGTACGAAGCTTTCTTAAGGATTCCTCGATGGAAGCTTTCGCTTTTTCATAGCCGGCATTGGTGATCCATACCTTGGTCGTTAAGAAAAATTCCTCTCTTGGAAGTCCACATTCGGCTAACGCATCACCGACCCCTTCTTCGTTGAAGTAAGCCTGTGCCGTATCAATGCTCCGGTAACCGACTTCAATCGCATCTAAGACACAACGCTTCGTATCTTCCGGTGGTGTCTGATAGACACCATATCCTAACTTTGGCATTTTAATTCCGTTGTTTAATGTAACAAATTCCATTTTAGACCTCATTTCTGCGCACGTTTTCTGTACCTGCGGAGTTTGTGCCAGGTGCGCACAGACACAAAACCGATGTGTGAAAATTTTAAACTAAATATTCTACCGTTACTTTACTTTATTTTTGCTTTCAAGTACACGATTAATATTGAAAACCACTTTTCAAAAAATGAAAACTAAGGAAGAAAAAATATGTTGAATCTGGAAGAATTAAAACAGCTTGTTCTGTTTGCCGAAACAGGAACTTTATCAGGCGTTGCAGAGAAACTGCATATTTCTACGCCATCTATCACACGTTCAATGCAGAATATTGAAGAAGCGTTTGGGGCATCACTTTTTTGCCGGAGTAAAAACAGGATTGCACTAAATGAAACAGGACAGCTCGCAGTGAGTTATGCCGGCAAGCTTTTAGAAGAAGCGGATCAGATGATTGCACAGGTGCAGGCGTTCGAGGAAAGGCAGAGGACAGTTGTGATACGCTCCTGTGCACCGGCACCACTTTGGGAACTGTTAAAGCAGCTCGAAGCAGGAGAGCCCGGAAGGATGATCTCTTCCGGTATCTGCCAGAATGAGGAAGTGATCCGGTTCTTAGAGCAGGATAGCTGTGATATGGGGATTCTTCCGTTCCCGGTGTCAATATCAGGCTGGGAAGGGAAGGAATTTATGAAGGAGAAGCTGTTTGTCTGTGTGCCGCCGGATCATATCTTAGCCAGACATAAAAAGCTGTGTTTTTCGGATCTTAATGGCTTTAATTTTCTTCTCCGGTCAGAACTTGGATTCTGGGATACGTTATGCCGGGAGAAGATGCCGGCATCGAAGTTTTTGGTGCAGACGGAGGAGGCGGTATTTGATGAATTGGTGGAAGCGTCCTCACTGCCGTGTTTTACTACCGATTATATCTTAGACCGGGAAAGCGGTTATCCGGGCAGGGTGAGCATACCGGTTACTGATGTGGAAGCTAATGTGACCTTTTATCTGATCACAAGGAAAGCGTGCATGTGACAGCAACGGATGTTTTTACCATTTTTGTATGTTTTTGTTCTATCTGCAGGAACCGGAAAATGCTATAGTGTCCTTACAAATGATTGAATAAAATAGGAGATATCTATTGATGAAAGACAGATATGAACAGGCAATTGAACGGGACACTGTGGAAAATGATTACACAGAGCTGTTCAGGCGCAATAAAAATCACAGCTTAAAGACCTTGATCCTGCTGTATCAGGGACATTATATGGAGCTGTTCTGGTCTATTGTATTTTTTGTGTGCAAGCATTCACCGGTCTGGATCCTTCCGATGGTGACAGCGAACATCATTGATGCAGCCACGAATCCGACAGACCGCTCCACACATATTATTCTGGCAAATGCAGTCTTTATGATCATCATGGTATTGCAGAATGTCCTGACGAATTATATCCACACCTGGCTGTATGCAAAGGCGATCCGTAACGTGGAAAAGGATCTGCGTGGCGCGCTGGTGAGAAAGCTGCAACAGCTCTCGATCACCTATCATAAGGAAATGGAATCCGGACGATTACAGTCAAAGATCATGCGTGATGTAGAACAGGTTGAAACATTATCTTCCCAGATCTTTATCACGATGCTGTCTATTCTGCTTAACATTGTGGTGGCACTTGGGATCGTGTTAAGCAAGGATATTGTTGTATTCATTTTCTTCGGTGCAACGGTTCCGCTTGCAGTATTTATCATGGTGTTTTTCAAGGGGAAGATTAAACGGTATAATTATGATTTCCGGCATGAGATGGAAGAAACCTCTGTGCAGGTGATGGAAATGGTCGAGATGATCCCGGTCACACGGGCGCATGCGTTAGAAAAGCAGGAGACCTCACGGATCCAGACACAGTTAAAACAGGTTGCACGCAAGGGCTTGCAGCTTGATATGGTACAGACCTATTTTTCTTCAATCAGCTGGGTGACATTTCAGGTCTTTCAGGTGATCTGTCTGGCTTTTACCGGCTATCTGGCTTCGAAGGGAAGGATCAGCGTTGGTGAGGTTGTACTTTATCAGACTTACTTTGCGACGATTGTGAGTAATGTTTCCGGTGTTATCAGTCTGATCCCGATCGTTGCAAAGGGCTTAGAATCCGTGAATTCGATCGGTGATGTTTTGACAGCGGAGGATGTGGAAGACAACCGGAAGAAGAAAAAGATAAAGGAGGTACAGGGAGATATTATATTCTCAGATGTATCATTTGAATATCCGGATAGCAGGGAACCGGTCTTAAAGCATCTTGATTTCCACATTCATCCGGGTGAGACGATCGCATTTGTCGGACCGTCCGGTGCCGGTAAATCAACGATCTTAAATATGGTCATCGGTTTTTCAAAGGCTTCTGCCGGACAGGTTTTGATCGATGGAAATGATATGACTACCCTGAACCTTCACAGTTACCGCAAGCATATTGCAGTCGTACCGCAGACTTCCATCCTGTTTTCCGGTACGATCCGGGAAAATATTACTTATGGCCTTTCAAATATTTCAGACGAAGAATTAGATCAGGTGTTACGCGCATCGAACTTAAAGGAGATGATCGACCAGCTTCCGGATGGGTTAGAAACCAGAATACAGGAGCATGGAGGCAATCTCTCCGGCGGACAGCGGCAGCGTATCTCGATCGCCCGTGCATTTGTCCGTAATCCGAAGATCCTGATCCTGGATGAAGCAACTTCTGCGCTGGATACGATTTCCGAAAAACAGATACAGGAAGCAACCCGTAATCTTGCCAAGGACCGGACGACACTGATCGTAGCGCACCGTCTATCTACGATCCGGGATGCAGACCGGATCGCAGTCATTGAAAATGGTGGGATTGCAGAATTCGGAAGCTATGATGAGCTGATGGAGAAGAAGTGCATCTTTTATGAGATGCGTAATATGCAGTTATAGAGAAACTAAAAACGACCCATGTATTACACAATATGGTAGTACATGGGTCGTTTGTGTTTGCAGGGATCATGGAATTAGTATTCTACGATTATGAATCCCCAAGGCGCAAGCCGGAGTGTATCGCCATCCGTGGCGGAAGCACCGGACAGCAGTTCTGTTCCGGAGCATCCGTTCCATACAACGTGCTGTTCGGTGTCGGAGTAGTTGAAGTAGAAACGGACGTTTTTTCCGAAGTCGTTTGTACCATCCTTGATGATTACCGGGAAGTGGCAGTCACTGTTTGCAAGTACTTCCGGTGAAAAGCTGTTAAAATAATCACGGAGCACTTTTTCTAACGCATGCTGATCGAACATGGAAGCAAGGTATAAGGCAGAGCCCTGTCCGTATTCATTGACCGCAGCGGCAGCGTAAGGCTTCCATGCCGGATGTTCATAGAAGAACAGAGGTCTGGCAGTATCACAGCACACCATATCCATCCAGCACTTACAGTCACTTTTTGAACCGTCTGAAAGTGTGATCTGTACGTTCTGTGGATAGGTGTACTGGTCATAATGGATACCAAGGCATTCGTGCAGGATATGCGGCTGCATATCACAGTGGATCTTAAGCTGTTCATCGCAGAACGCACTCCGGAATGTTGCGATCAGGTGGCCGCCGTTACGCACATAACCGGTAAGTGCATCTAAAAGTGCATCGGATGCACTGTAAAGTGCCGGTGCGATTACACAATCATAAGATGAAAAATCACGCTCTGCGGAAGAAATCATATCGTACTCAATATTCATGCGGTATAAGGTATCACCGATCCAGCGGGCGACTGCATTATAGCTATGCTCACCAAGTTCCCCTATTGGGAAAAGACGAAGTCCGGTCAGAGAATTATTATCAAGCAGGATCGCAACACGGTTTTTCTTTTTCAGGTTCTTTATATGTGCGCCGATGCGCTTAAAATCATCACCGATCGTACATGCCTCGCGATAGGTTTCGTTTTCGGAGAAATCATGGGATAATACGCCCTTCCAGTAGCTTTCGATGGCATTATGGATCGAGTGCCAGTGCCAGTACATGATACTGTTTGCACCGTTTGCAATGTGGCTGTATGCCTGTAAGCGGAGCTGACCCGGATATGGAAGCCATGCGATATTGCCCTGTGCCTGTGTCTCAAGAACGAGATAATTGTCCTTTTTCAGACTACGGGAGATATTTCCGCAGAAGGTAATCTCTTCACCGGTAAGCAGGGACTGGGACGGATGATAGATGTCACATCCGGCAACGGTGGTCGCATTGGCGGCTTCATACTGGTTGACCTCCGGCTGGTAGCCGATGGAATGATCCGTCCATGCAAAATCAAAATTCTGTGTGATAAACTGGTCAGGACGCTTGTATTCGGAGATGATATCTGCCTGCCATTTCAGAAAGTCTGTCACAAGAAGGCGCTGGAACTTTGCAAATTCGGCAGCAAAGCTCTGGTTGATCGTACCGCGGACATCTGGGAAGTCCTCCCACGCATTGATCCGGTTACTCCAGTAGTCAAAGCCGAATTCATGGTTAAATGTCTCCAGATCCGGATATTTTTCCTTTAGATATTCCACAAACATCGCCTGTACGCGCGGACCGGCAGTGCCATAGCTTTTCGTTTCGTTATCTAACTGAAAGCCGATAATATGAGGAACATCCCGGATGTGTTCCATGATCGCACGGATCACGCGCTCGCAGTGAAAGCGGTATCCGGCATGTGTAATGTCCATATTCTGTCTTGCACCGTAGATATTTGCACCATGATCTGTTACAGCAAGAATGTCCGGATATTTTTTCGAAAGCCAGGTCGGAATCGCGTAGGTCGGAGTGCCGACGATAACGGATATTCCGTATTTTGCGGAAGCGGCGAGCATCTTATCGAGATGCGTAAAATCAAATCTGCCATCCTGTGGTTCAATAGTGCTCCAGGTAGATTCGGCGATACGGATCGTGTTCATTCCGGCTTTTGCCATCAGTGCCATATCCTTTTCCACACGGTCGTATGGAAGGTACTCTGAGTAGTATGCAGCACCAAATAATAAGTGATCTGTCTTCATAAAATAGATTCCCCCAATTTGTAGAATGCAGGCTTTTATATGATATAAAAATCAGCCATAGATATTGACAAGTATAAGTGCATTTTATATGATAAAAGAAAATAACGCAACCGCTTGCACAAAAAAAGATGCTTGTTTTTTATTTGGAATAGTACGATAATGAAAATGCGCAACAAATGCGCAAGTTGATGGAGACTTTGCTGAAAAAGCAAACAAACAGTGTATGAGGGAAGAGTGAAAAATAATGGGGAACGAAGAAAATCGAAGTATAACGATCGCGGATGTCGCAGAGGCACTTGGCGTATCGAAGACAACCGTGTCGCGTGCAATTTCCGGCAAAGGACGGATCGGCAGTGAGACAAGAGATCGTGTTTTACAATATATTGAGGAGCATGACTACAAGCCGAATGTGATCGCTAAGAGTCTGGCACAGTCAAAGACCTATAATCTGTGCGTGGTAATGCCTGCAGATTATGCGGTGGTCGATCTTACTTTCTTTCAGGAATGTCTGCTTGGAATCCAGGAGATCGCAGAAATCATGGAGTATGATATTTTGCTTTCTATCTGCAAGAATAATGATACCGCATCGCTCGAACGGATCGTAACGAATCATAAGGTAGATGGTGTGATCCTGATGAGAACCTTTGTAAAGGATGCGCAGATCGAGTATCTTCAGACGAAAAACATTCCGTTTGTGACGATCGGTTCGTCGAATTATAAGGGTGTCATACAGATCGATCATAATCATAAGAGCGCCTGTAAGGAACTGACGTCGATCATTCTGATGAAAGGAATGACAAATATCGCACTGATCGGCGGGGACGAGAACCACGTGGTTACACAGAGCCGTCTGCGTGGATTTCGTGAGGCGTATGAGAAGATGCATGAACGCATTGATCCGGCCCTGCTCTATCTGAATCTGGATAATAATGTGGTTATTGATAAAACAGTAGAGGAAGTATTAGAACGCAAGACAGACTGCATCCTTTGTATGGATGATGCAATCTGCAGCCGGGTGTTAAAAAAGCTCCGCGAAAAGCATGTCAGCGTTCCAAAGGACATCCGTGTGGCGTCGTTTTATAACAGTATGGTACTTGAGAACAATGTACCGGCCATTACATCCCTGGAGTTTAACTCCAAGGAGCTTGGAATGGTTGCGTGCAAGACATTGCTTGATCTGATCGAAGGAATCGAGGTAGAGAGGAGAACCCTGCTGTCCTATGAAGTCGTGTTAAAGGAATCAACAAAATAGAACTGCAAATCAAAGTTTATAATTGATGAATGCACAAACTATGTTCTACAAACATTTAAAGGTCTGCTTTACATAGTTTGTGCATTTTGTTATTTCAAACGGTCAAAAATATTTTGGAATCTATATACTATCATATTGCACCAAATTTCTTGATTTTGCGACTTATGGAGAATCTTAGATTTTCTTGATGTTCTGTAAATTACACAGCAATGCAGCAACAGGATGTTGCTGCAAACAAAAGCCGTGGCATGGACGTCGCGTCTTTTGTGGTTGCGGGTATATTATCTTTTGTTGGCAGAACATTTAGAAAATCTTAGATTTGGAATTCGGAGCAAAGGCAAGAAATTTGGTGCAATATGATATTTTCATGTATTCAGATATTTATGTCCATTCATTTTGGAATATTTTCACGAACTATGCACCGGAAAATTAGAAAATGTGTCCATTGACAGAAAAACTGAACTCTCCTAGACTAAAAAAGAAAACTGAACAACCGATTGCGCAAATGAATTGCGCAGTCCACAGGAAGGAGAAGGGTTTAAACATGAAAAAGATGGGAAGAAGGCTTATGGCGTTAGGCATAAGCGTGGCAATGTGCGTTCCGATGCTGGGGGGATGTGGCAGTAAGAGCGCAGGCACACAGGGTGTAGCGACAGAGACTGTGCAGGAAACACAGAGCGTGTCAGAAGCCGTGACAGAAACACAGAGTGCAGAAACAGAGACACCGCAGGAGACCACAGAAGAAGATACAGAGTGGGTCATGGATCCGGCAGATGTGTATGTAGAGCCGGTTGCAGGCATTTCGGATGATTTTATCCGTGGAATGGATGCATCCGCCGTATTGTCGATTGAAAAAAGCGGTGCGAAATATTACGGATTCGATGGAAAGGAACAGGATGTATTCCAGACGCTTGCGGAAGCAGGAGTCAATTATATCCGCCTCCGTGTGTGGAATGATCCGTACGATGAAGACGGCAACGGATACGGCGGAGGAAACAACGATGTTGCGACGGCAGTAGAGCTTGGAAAGCGCGCAACAAAGTATGGCATGAAGGTCAGCATTGATTTCCATTATTCCGACTTCTGGGCAGATCCGAAGAGACAGCATGCACCAAAGGCATGGGAAGGCATGACGGCAGAGGAGAAGGCAGATGCATTGTATACCTTCACGAAGGACAGTCTGGGCGAGATCCTCGATGCCGGTGTGGATGTCGGCATGGTGCAGGTCGGAAATGAGATCAACAACGGAATGTCGGGCGAGACAGAGGTTGCATCCATTATGAAGCTTCTGACAGCCGGAAGCAAGGCTGTGCGCGAAAGTGCCGCAGATTATGGAAAAGATATACAGGTAGCAGTGCACTATACGAATATTACAGACAATGATCAGGTTGATACGATGGCTGCCAACCTGAAGGAATATGGTGTGGATTATGATGTATTCGGACTGTCCTATTATCCGTTCTGGGATGGAACGAATGAGAATATGCAGAAGGTTGCCAAAAACATCATGGACAAATACGGCAAGCAGGTCATGATTGCAGAGACCTCATACGCATATACGACCGAGGACGGTGACGGCTTTGATAACAGCTTTGACGGAATAGAAGGTGCAGTAGCTGGCTATGCCGCAACGGTACAGAGTCAGGCAACGATGATCCGCGACATCTGTGCAGATGCAAATGAAGTTGGTGTGATCGGCGTTTTCTACTGGGAGGGAACCTGGATTCCGGTAGGAAGTAAGAGCCAGGATAATTCCAAACTCTGGGAGAAATACGGAAGCGGCTGGGCAAGCAGCTATTCTGCCGGCTACGATCCGGATGATGCGGGAATTTACTATGGTGGAAGTTCATGGGATAATCAGGCAATGTTTGACTTTACCGGACATCCACTGGCATCCCTGAATGTATTTAAGTACTTAAAGGATGGCAATACCATGCCGCTTGCAGTAGACTTTGTGCCGGATGTCGATGTAAGCTTTGGGGTTGGAGAAGAGATCAGCCTGCCGGAAACTGTTCCGGTTATTTACAATGACCGGTCTGCAAACACGGAAGCAGGTGTAGCCTGGGATCAGGATGCGCTGGCAGCGGTTGATAATACAAAAGGCAGCAAATATACCATTGAAGGAAACTTGGATGACGGAACAAAGGTAAATGCGGATATTGAAGTGATCATGATCAATTATGTGAAAAATCCGGGCTTTGAGGATAGCGATACTTCGATGTGGAAGGTAACATATGCAGGCGATACCGATCCGACAGATTTTCAGGTAAAGGCAGATGACGCTTATAGCGGAGAAGTGGCATTCCATTTCTGGTCAGGTGAAACCGATATGGAATTTTCCGTTGAACAGACGATCACGGACCTTACGGCAGGAACCTACCGGTTATCCGTATACGCACAGGGCGGTGATATGTCATCGGATGCGAAGATGGAACTGTATGCTGCGGTTAATGGCGAAGAAGTGGATACGGCTCCGTTTATGGTTACAACCTGGACAGACTGGAAGCTTCCGACGATCCGGGAGATTAAGATCACAGATGGCGATACCCTTACGATTGGTGTGCGCATGAACTGCAATACAGGTGCATGGGGGACGTTAGATGACTTCACATTGAACCGGATTTCTGATTAGATAATATACAAAAATAGTGTAAACCGGTTAAAATAACGAGATCAAGCGATTGCGCAAAAGAATAAAACGTACAAAAAAACGACTAAAAAATAGTAAAATCGGAATAACAATTAGTGAAAATGAATAAAAACAAGGAGATATTATTATAAAAAGTGTACATTGACACAAAAGGCAAGTCAGATTATACTAAGAACATGAACAACCGATTGCGCAAGAAGCGCAACGGAAGATACGAAAACATAAAATGGAGGAATGAAACATGAAAAAGAAGGTATTAAGCGTACTGCTTGTAGCCAGCATGGTAGCATCCATGACTGCATGTGGCAGCTCAAAGAACAACGAAGGCACTACAGCAAACACAGACACCAAGACTGAGGAAACAGCTCAGACAGAGAGCACGGCATCTGCGGATGATGCGATCGCAAATCTTATCGCAGCAACAGATGGAACCGTAGATATTACACTCTGGTGCTCCGAACTGGAAGCATATCAGAATGTAATGAAGGACTTAACAGAAAAGTTCAAACAGCAGTATTCCGATGTAGATTTCAATATCAATATCGGTGCAGTATCCGAGGCAGATGCTAAGGATAAGATCCTTGAGGATATTGATGCAGCAGCTGATGTATTCGTATTTGCAGATGATCAGGTAAATGATCTGGTGAATGCGGGAGCACTTCAGGAGGTTGCAACAACTTATACCTATGATCCGACAAAGACCAATTCATTTGCAACAGTTGAAGCTGCTTCTAAGGATGGAAAGCTTTATGCTTACCCACTGACAGCGTCAAACGGATACTTCTTATACTATGATTCAAGTATCTTCTCAGACGAAGATGTAGCATCCTGGGAAGCTCTTACAGCTAAGGCTGAGGAAGCCGGTAAGAAGGTTGGATGTGATATCGCAAACGGATGGTACTTATACGGATTCTTCGCAGGAGCAGGATGTGAGCTTACCATGAATGAGGATAACTCCAATAACTGTGACTGGAACAATGCAACAGGACTTGCAGTAGCAAAGAGCATTGAGAACATTACTTCTTCCCCTGCTTTCGTAAGCGTAGCAGATGCAGATGCAATCCCGATGTTACAGGATGGTGATCTTGCCGCTTATGTTTCCGGTACATGGAATACCGCTTCTTTTGAAGAACAGTATGGTGACGGATATGCAGCATGCAAGCTTCCTACATTCGATGTAGACGGAACCGCTACACAGATGGGATCTTATGCAGGATATAAGTTCGTAGGTGTTAATTCACATGCAAAAAATGCAGGATGGTCTATGCTTCTTGCTGAGTACTTAACAAATGAAGAAAGCCAGCTTGCAATCGGACAGGCAACATCCGAAGGACCTGCTAACACAGAGGCAGCAAAACAGATCGACAGCCCGGCACTTGCAGCACTTGCAGCACAGTCAGAATTCGCAGACCAGCAGGTTGTAGGAAATCAGTTCTGGGATCCTGCAAAGGCTCTTGGACAGAATCTTGTAGATGGAGCTTCTGATCTTCAGGCAGTATTAGATGATGCAGTAAGCGGAATCACACAGCCGGTAGCAGAATAAATTTTTAAAACGTCATTCAGCAAATTTATATAAAACCTTTTTAACTCAGATATCCACATACTCTGCATCGTGGAGTATGTGGATGTTTTTACCAAGAGAGAATTTCTCGGACACATGCATGGGAGCGATTCTATGAAAAAAATGTTAAATGCTTTCAAAAAATACTTTGCCGATTTCGGAACAGCCGTGGCAAAGGGCGATATCTGGTGTAAACTCTCACTTCTTGTGATGGGTGCCGGATACTGGGGACGTAAACAGATTGTAAAAGGAATTATAATGACTGTTCTTGAAGTAGTAGTGCTTCTGTTTACCGGTTTATTTTCGATCAATTATATCAAGGATCTGGGGACGCTCGGTACAGTACAGTATGAAGCGAAGTTCGATCCACTGACTATGAAAAACACTGTTAATGATTATGATAACTCATTGCTGATTCTTCTTTACGGAATCGTCGGAATTATTGTAATTGTTGCATTCATACTTTTATATATAAGCAATATGAAGGCTGTATACCGCCTCCAGCTTATGAAGGAAAATGGGGAACACATCAACAGTTTCCGCGAGGACTTAAAGGAACTGATCAATGGTAAGTTCTATGTGACATTACTGACACTGCCAAGTATTGGTGTCATCTTAATGAACATCGTTCCGATCCTGTTCATGTCCTGTGTGGCATTTACCAATTATGATATTGATCATATGCCGCCGAACTATCTGTTTACCTGGACCGGACTTTCAAACTTTAAAAACATGTTTACCGGTGGAGCGACGATTACATTTTCCTATGCGTTTATCCGTATTTTAGCATGGACGATGATCTGGGCAGTAACCGCAACCTTTACAACTTTCATCGGTGGTATTCTTCTTGCAAAGCTGATCAATCACCAGAATACCTATTTTAAGAAGGTATGGCGTGCACTGTTCGTAGTAACGATCGCAATTCCACAGTTCGTAACACTGCTTCTTGTCAGCAAGATGTTCAGTGATCACGGTATCGTAAATACCTGGTGCTCGAACCTTGGGCTTACAAGCTTCCTTCGGGATGCGGGAGTGATCTCCGGTAACTTTATCCCGTTTTTATCGAAACCGGGATGGTCACATGTTATGATCATTCTGATCAATATCTGGGTTGGTGTTCCGTATCAGATGCTTACCGCAACAGGTATCCTGATGAACATTCCGACAGACCAGTTGGAGAGTGCCCGCATTGATGGTGCAAATAAGTGGCAGATCTTCTGGAAGATTACAATGCCGTATATCTTATTCATCTGTGGACCTTCCCTGATCCAGAGTGTAATCGCGAATATCAATAACTTCAATGTTATTTATCTGCTTACAAGCGGTACGGCAACTGCAAATATGGCATTTGCAAACTCCAACGCGAAGGAAACAGACCTTCTTATTACATGGCTGTTTACCTTAACGAATGATAACTCTAACTATAAGATGGCATCGGTGATCGGTATTATCTCATTCGTGATCTGTGCACTTCTTACACTGCTTAGCTACAGTAGAATGATCAAAGGAGACAAAGAGGAGGTGTATCAATAATGACAGCAAAGAGAAAAGCAAACATCATTATCAGACATATCGTTCTTGCATTCCTTGCATTCATCTGGCTGGTACCGGTTGTATGGCTGATCGTTACATCGCTTTCAACCGTAAAGGGAGTCAGTGGAAAACACTTCTTCCCGGAGCACTGGACACTTGCAAACTATAACCAGTTATTTTTCCAGACGGATACCGCAGCAAACTTCCCGGCATGGTTTAAGAACACGTTTATCGTGGCAATTTTTACCTGCATTATCTCATCTGTATTTGTACTGATGGTTTCTTACGCATTCAGTTGTATGAGATTTAAGGGAAGAAAGCAGTTGATGAGCTTTTCGATCATCCTTGGAATGTTCCCTGGTGTACTTTCCATGATCGCTGTTTACTTCGTCTTAAAGATGTTAGGTCTTACCGATTCCCTTGTCGGACTTATCTTCGTATATTCCGCAGGATCGGGACTGGGATTTTTGATCTTAAAGGGATTCTTTGATACGATTCCGGCATCACTTCGTGAGGCTGCCCGGCTTGAGGGAGCATCCGAAGCAACGATCTTTACAAGGATCATTATCCCGCTTTCGAAGCCGATGATCGTGTATACCGTCATCAATTCCTTCTTAGGACCATGGATGGACTTCGTAATGGCACGTATTATGATCAAGTCGAAGGATTCTGCGGACTGGACCGTAGCAATCGGACTTTACAACCTGCTTCAGAAGACACTGGTTGGAGATTACTTCTCCGTATTCTGTGCCGGTGGTGTAATGATCGCAATTCCGATTTCGATTCTGTTCGTAGTAATGCAGAAGTTCTATGTTGAGGGTGTTACCGGAGGCGCGGTAAAGGGTTAACACAATATTTTAATTTTAGGAGCGTATGATTCAATGGACAAATTTGTATTAAATCTTATTCATCGTCCGGAGTTAGTACCGGAGTATTCCGCAACTGTCACAGGACAGGGTAAGGAAGAAGATATTGGAGATAAAGCACTGCTGACGGAGTCACTGGATATTTTTAAGACACAGCAGAGACTTGCACATGAGAACGGACTTAAGGTTACGATTCAGATGACCTATGCATCCCTTTTCAATGATGAAGCAGTAGAGATTGCAAAGCATGACCATGAAGTATATGGGGATGAGATCGCATTATCTTTACTCGGTCTGCCTTGTGAAGAGTTCCGTGAGAAATATAAGACCAAGGACTTCTGTATCTGGATGTTCTCCATGGAAGATAAAAAAGCAATCGTCAATGACGTATTTGAAAAGTTCCATGATAAGTTCGGATTCTATCCGGAGTCAACCGGTTCTTATTATATGGATGCGGATCTGACGAACTATATTAAGGAAAAATATCCGACTGTAAAATGTGCGGTTGCAACCTGTTGGGAAGAAGGACCAAAGGCATACCATACCTGCAACAACTCTTGGTATACCTTATTTGACGGAGGTCCATGGGCACCTTGGATTCCTTCAAAGCAGAACACCCATGCACCGGCTGCAAACAAGGAAGAGGATAGCGGAATCGTAGCAATCCCGCATCTTTCCCGTGACCTGATCGCATGTTACGACGGAAACGGATCGAACTTCGGAACACATCCACAGAACGTTCTTCGAGGAATGATCTATGATACAAAGACATGGGAGTATCCATATCTGTATAACCTGATCGATCAGTACCGTTCTCTTGAGAAGTACAACAACGGATATGCATATAACATGATGTTCGTCGGACCGGGCTGGATGAACAAGATGGGACGCTGGGAACAGCCATATGACCTTCTCTACAAGTCATACAGCGACGGCTGTGCTTACTATGGTAAGTTAAAAAAGGAAGGACAGCTTGTTGATATGACAATGTCTGAGTTTGCTGACTACTATCGTGAGAAGAAGGGTGTCAACAACAACAATTACAATGAACCGGAATGCGCACTCTGGAGAGATATTTTATACGGATCAGACAAGCAGTTATTCTGGTACTGTGATCCATATATGAGAGCCTGCGTAAACATGGATCAGGGTGGTGCGATCGTAGATCTCCGTCCATACGCAGCGAAGCTGGAGTGGCCGGTAGGAATCGGAACCAAGCATGTACAGGATGCATCTTATCCGTTCCTGATCCAGGAGAAGTATCGTGCAGGTTACTTTACTCATTATGCAGGAGAAGGAACGGTAAGAAGTGCAAAGCTCTCTTATAAGGGAGAGGAAGTGGATCTCTGTCTCTGCCCGACACATGCACACTTTTCACAGGAAGGCAAGACAAGAATCCTGACTCTTGATCCGGTAACGATTGAATTCCATGATCTGACGATCAAGCTTCAGACGAAGGAATATTTTGAAGAGGGATCTTCGAATATCAAGAT
>JALERL010000048.1 GCA_022764465.1 Lachnospiraceae bacterium
GGAAGACTATTTAGTCAATATGCGGCAGGTTTCGGATGCGGCTTATTATGATGTGATCAAGGAGCATGATTTTCGGGATCAGACAGACGATATCCACAGCGGCATGCAGCTTTTGTATGAAGCGAATAAGGATAAGCTGCGCAGTATTGCAGTCTATAACAGCCATGGCAGTCTGATTGCAGCAGAGCCTGTCGTATTGCAGAAGGAAGATCCGGATGTGACCAAACAGGAGTGGTTTATTCGGGCGATGGATAAGGTAGAGAATATTCATTTTTCCACGCCGCATATCCAGACCTTATTTGATGACGGTACTTCCAGATATTACTGGGTTATATCATCCAGCCGCGTGGTGGAGCTTACCAATGCAGGCAATACCCAGAAGGGGGTGCTATTGGTAGATATGGATTACAGCAGTATTTCGCGTATGATGGATCAGATCAATACCTTGGGAAACGGACAGTACTTTTATCTGTGTGACAGCAATGGAGAGATCATCTATCATCCAAGACAGGGTCAGCTGTTTGAGGGAATGACGAAAGAAAGCAGTGTAGAGGCGGCAAAGGCAAAGGAAAATATCTATGATGAGACTTTTCAGGGACAGCACCGGAAGGTGATCGTGAATACGATCAGCTATACCGGCTGGAAGTTAGTCGGTGTTGTACCAACATCGATCTTTATGCATTCCATGATGGGAATCCAGCAGTACATAATCCTGATCACACTGATCATGGCAATGATGCTGGTATTGGTGAACCGGATCGTGTCGGTGCGTATCTCAAGCCCGATCTTAAAGCTGAATCATTCCGTCTTAGAGTACGAGGCAGGAAAGGAGCCGGAGATCTATGTCGGAGGTTCCCTTGAGATCCGGCATCTGGGGGAATCCATCCAGAACTCGTATCGTGAGAATGCAGCCTTGATGGAAAAGGTTGTCTGGGAACAAAATGAACGGAGAAAAAGTGAACTGGATGCATTGCAGAGTCAGATCAATCCACATTTTTTGTATAATACTTTAGATTCGATCATCTGGATGGTCGAGGGAGAGCGTAATGAAGAAGCGGCATTTATGATCTCACAGCTTGCCAAGCTTTTCCGGATCAGTCTATCAAAGGGGCACACGATCATTCCGATCCGGGATGAATTGCAGCATGCGAAAAGTTATATGAATATCCAGCAGGTGCGGTATAAAAATAAGTTCGAGGTTACTTTTGATGTAGAAGAAGAACTTCTGAATTACTGTGCCGTTAAGCTGACCTTACAGCCGCTTTTGGAAAATGCGATCAACTATGGAATCCATGGGATCGAAGATGAAAATGGAGAGATCCGTGTGACGGGACGACAGGAAGGGGATACGATCTTTCTTTCCGTCAGCGACAACGGAATCGGCATTCCGGAGGATGAGATCGCATATCTGTTAACGGATACGAACCGTGTACATAAGAAAGGCTCCGGTGTCGGACTTGTCAATGTCAATAACCGGATACAGATCCTGTTTGGTAAAGAATACGGCTTGCAGATCAAAAGCGAATTAGATGAAGGGACAACGGTAACCATCCGGATGCCGGCAATTCTGTATACCGAAGAAAATTGTAGGATCTTAGAGAAGGGAAGTAGTTTTGGAAAGAAGGAATTACCGGATCAGAGGTAAGAAAATGAAAAACAACAGAAAGACATTTGTATTGATTGAATGCGTCCTTGGGATCTTAGTACTGATCTCTGTCCTGTTTATGATGCGACAGCAAAAAGAAGGTAGTAAGACAAAGATTGTTGTCATGATCGAAAATTCCGATGACAGCCGGTGGGCTGCCTTTAAGTATGGAATTAAAATGGCGGCAGAGGACTGTAAGGTGGAGGCAGTCATAGCCGGGGATGACATGGGACTGACGATCGCAGAGCAGAGAAAAGCGATCGAAAGAGAGATACGAAGGGGTGCAGCAGCAGTGATCTTAGAACCGCCATTGGAAGAGGGTGGCGAAGAACTGTTGCAGGAAATCAAAAAAGAAGTTCCGATTGTGCTTGTAGGCTATGGCTTAGAATCGAAGGAAGACCGGAAAGCATTTCCACTTGTAGCAGTGGATTACAGTGCAATGGGACAGGCATTGGTCCATGCGTGGAAAGAGGACTGTGGTGGAGATCTTAGCGGAAAAACGCTTGGAATCTATTTAGGATCAAAACAGACCTCAGCCACCAGACAGTTAGAAAACAGTATCCGTGAGGCAGCAGAAGCAGAAAAGGCGGTGGTTCGC
>JALERL010000049.1 GCA_022764465.1 Lachnospiraceae bacterium
GGATAAGCTGCGTAGTATTGCAGTATACAACCGCAATGGCAGTCTGATCGCAGCAGAGCCTGTCGTATCGCAGAAGGAAGATCCGGATGTGACAAAACAGGAGTGGTTTATACAGGCGATGGATAAGGTAGAGAATATCCATTTTTCCACGCCACATATCCAGGCCTTATTTGATGACGGTACTTCCAGATATTACTGGGTTATATCATCCAGCCGCGTGGTGGAGCTTACCAATGCAGGCAATACCCAGAAGGGCGTGTTACTGGTGGATATGGATTACAGCAGTATTTCACGTATGATGGACCAGATCAATACCTTAGGAAATGGACAGTACTTTTATCTGTGCGACAGTAATGGCGAGATCATCTATCATCCGAGACAGGGGCAGCTTTTTGAGGGAATGACGAAGGAAAGCAGCGTTGATGCAGCCAAGGCAAAGGAAAATATCTATGATGAGACCTTTCAGGGACAGCACCGGAAGGTGATCGTAAATACGATCAGTTATACCGGATGGAAGTTAGTCGGTGTTGTACCAACGTCGATCTTTATGCATTCCATGATGGGAATCCAGCAGTACATTATCCTGATCACACTGATCATGGCAATGATGCTGGTATTGGTGAACCGGATCGTGTCGGTGCGTATTTCAAGCCCGATCTTAAAGCTGAATCATTCCGTCTTAGAGTACGAGGCAGGAAAGGAGCCGGAGATCTATGTCGGAGGTTCCCTTGAGATTCGGCATCTGGGGGAATCTATCCAGAACTCCTATCGTGAGAATGCAGCCCTGATGGAAGAGGTTGTCTGGGAACAGAATGAACGGAGAAAAAGTGAACTGGATGCATTGCAGAGTCAGATCAATCCGCACTTTTTGTATAATACCTTAGATTCAATCATCTGGATGGTCGAGGGAGAGCGTAATGAAGAAGCGGCATTTATGATTTCACAGCTTGCCAAGCTTTTCCGGATCAGTTTATCGAAGGGGCACACAATCATTCCGATCCGGGATGAATTGCAGCATGCGAAAAGTTATATGAATATCCAGCAGGTACGGTATAAAAATAAGTTTGACGTTACTTTTGATATAGAAGAAGAACTTCTGAATTACTGTGCCGTTAAGTTGACCTTACAGCCGCTTTTGGAAAACGCGCTCAACTATGGAATTCATGGGATCGAAGATGAAAATGGAGAGATCCGTGTGACGGGACGACGGGAGGAGGATACGATCCTTCTTTCTGTCAGTGACAACGGAATCGGCATTCCGGAGGATGAGATCGCATATCTTTTAACGGATACGAACCGTGTACATAAAAAGGGATCAGGTGTCGGACTTGTCAATGTAAATAACCGGATCCAGATCCTGTTTGGAAAGGAATACGGCTTGCAGATCACAAGTGAATTAGATGAAGGGACAACGGTAACCATCCGGATGCCGGCAATTCTGTATACAGAAGAAAACTGCCGGATCTTAGAGAAGGGAAGCAGTCTGGGAAAGAAGGAATTACCGGATCAGAGGTAAGAAAAATGAAAAACAGCAGAAAGACATTTGTATTGATTGAATGTGTTCTTGGGATCTTAGTATTGATCTCTATTATCTTTATGATGCGTCAGCAAAAAGAAGATAGTAAGACAAAGATTGTTGTCATGATCGAAAATTCCGATGACAGCCGGTGGGCTGCCTTTAAGTATGGAATTAAAATGGCGGCAGAGGACTGTAAGGTGGAGGCGGTCATTGCCGGGGACGATATGGGACAGACGATTGCAGAACAGAAAAAAGCAATCGAAAGAGAGATAAGAAGAGGTGCAGCAGCCGTGATCTTAGAACCGCCGATGGAAGAAGGCGGTGAAAAGCTGTTACAGGAAATCGAAAAAGAAGTTCCGGTCGTGCTGGTAGGATATGGCATGGAATTACAGGAAGAACAAAGAGCATTTCCACTTGTGGCACCGGATTACAGTGCAATGGGACAGGCACTGGTTCATGCGTGGAAAGAGGACTGTGGTGGAGATCTTAGCGGAAAAACGCTTGGAATCTATTTAGGATCAAAACAGACCTCAGCCACCAGACAGTTAGAAAACAGTATCCGTGAGGCAGCAGAAGCAGAAAAGGCGGTGGTTCGC
>JALERL010000055.1 GCA_022764465.1 Lachnospiraceae bacterium
TGTGCTATAATTTTCCAAAAATTAGTTATGTCTAACCAAAGAGATGAAAATGTAAGATCAGAAAGGAAAGGATATGTCAGAGGAAGAGAGAAAATTTTTGGAAATCGTAGACTTGAAAAAGGGTTTTGGAAGCGGAGAAACCCGTCAGGAAGTGCTTCGGGGAATGAACTTTTCTGTTGCAAAAGGTGAGTTTTGTGTTTTGCTTGGACCGTCCGGTTCCGGAAAGTCTACACTGCTTAATATTATTGGGGGAATTGACAATGCAGACTCCGGCTATATTTCAATCAATGGGGATAAGCTAGAAGACATGAATGAGAAGAAGCTGACCTGGTACCGCAGAAAGCACCTTGGTTATGTATTCCAGATGTATAATCTGATCGGCAACCTGAACGTTAAGGAGAACATCGAAGTAGGTGCCTATCTGTCGGATCAGCCGCTCGACATTGACGATCTGCTTCATACCTTAGGTCTGTATGAGCATCGGTATAAGCTGCCGAACCAGCTTTCCGGTGGACAGCAGCAGAGAGTGTCAATCGGGCGTGCGATCGTGAAGAATCCGGATATCCTGCTATGTGATGAACCGACCGGAGCACTGGATTACAACACATCGAAGGAGATCTTAAAGCTGATCGAAGATGTCAATAAAAAGTATGGAAATACGATCATTATGGTAACGCATAATGAAGCAATCCAGAATATGGCAGATCATGTGATCAAGCTTCGTGATGGCGCGGTACGCCACAATAAGGTCAATACAGAAAAAGTATCAGCCGAAGATCTGGAATGGTAAGGGGGAGATCAAAATGAAAAAGAAGATCAAAAACCCCCTGATAAAACGTATCCCAAAGGAACTACGGGATGAATGGAAAAAATATCTGGTTGTATTTTTGTTCCTTATCCTCACGATCGGCTTTGTATCCGGCATGTATGTTGCAAATGAAAGCATGCTGACATCGGCAGATGCGAATAAGGAGCAGTGTAAGTTAGAGGACGGACATTTTGAACTGGACAAAAAGGCAGACCAGACGCTGCTTGATGCGATAGCGACCGGAGAAAAGGCGGATGTGAAGCAGTATTATCGGGATGAGGCAAAAAAGAAGTTAGATGAAAAGTTCCCGGATGAATTCAAAAAGAAATTTGACGAGAGCTTTAAAAAGACCTTTGACGAACAGTTTACCACGCAGGCAGAGGCACAGCTTGCACAGGCGGGAATGGATGAACAGATGATTGCTGCCATGCTGCCGGATGCGGTTGAGCAGGCAAAACAGAACGGTACATACCAGAGTGCTTACGATACTGCCTATGACAGCGCATATCAGGATGCGTATGACACTGCATACGATAAGGCATGGAAAAAGGCAGAGGATAAGATCGAAAAAGAATATGCGGATGCAGAAGAGAAGTACGAATTAAATGATCCGGACTTTATACCATCAAAAGCAGATGTCTATGAGAACTTCTGGAGAACCGAGAATGAGGACTACAACAATGATGGAAAAAGCGAGGGAACGATCCGTCTGTATGCTAAAAATGACGATATTAACCTTGCATGTATCTTAGATGGAAGATTCCCGGAAAACGAGAATGAGATCGCAGTTGACCGTATGCATGCGGATAATGTCGGCATAAAGACCGGTGATACGATCACGGTTGGCGATCAGAAGTTCGAAGTTGTCGGACGGATTGCTTATGTGAATTATGCGACACTGCATGAAAAGGCAACGGATATGGTGTTCGATGCGTTAAAGTTCGATGTTGCGATGGTGACACAGGAAGGCTTTGACCGACTGACTGCCGATGTACATTATGCCTATGCATGGAAGTATCAGGATGCACCGGCGGATGAGGCAGAAGAAAAAACAAAGTCGGATAATTTCATGCGTGCATTGCTGACACAGACGGCTGCCGCAGATGCAGAACTGGAAGACTATCTGCCGAGGTATGCGAATCCGGCAATCAATTTTGCAACAGATGATATGGAATCAGATGAAGCGATGGGAGGCGTACTCCTGGATATCCTGATCGTTATTATCGCCTTTATCTTTGCGATTACGATCAGCAATACGATCACAAAGGAAGCATCTGCGATCGGAACGCTGCGTGCATCCGGGTATACGAAGGGCGAACTGATCCGCCACTATCTGTCGATGCCGGTGATTGTGACGATCCTTGCAGCCTGTGTGGGAAATATCTTAGGCTATACGGTATTTAAGAATGTGGTTGTGGATATGTATTATAACAGCTACAGCCTGCCTGCTTATGAGACGATCTGGAATCCGGATGCATTTATTAAGACAACAGTGATCCCGTTGATTCTGATGTTTGTGGTCAATCTGATCGTGATCGTGCGGATGATGCAGCACACACCGCTTCAGTTTTTACGCCACGATCTGAAAAAGACAAAGCGCAAAAAGACGATCCGTCTGCCGAAGTGGTCGTTCCTTGCACGCTTCCGTCTGCGCATCATGATCCAGAACAGTGTCAATTATCTGGTGCTTTTTGTCGGCATTTTCTTTATCATGGTAATGCTTGCAATGGCAGTCGGAATGCCGGATACCTTGAAATATTACCAGAACAATATCAGTGATCTGATGTTTGCGAAGTATCAGTATGTATTAACTTCCTATGAGGACGAAGACGGAGATCTGATCGCAACAGATAATCCGGATGCTGAGAAGTTCGATATGGCTTCCTTGCAGAAAAAGGGAGATGAGTTAGACGAAGAAGTATCGATCTATGGTATTCAGGCAGACAGCCGGTATGTCAATATCCCGGAGTTGTCTAAGCAGAAAGGATTAGAGGCAACCTTATCGTCCTCATTTTGTGACAAGTATGGTCTGTCCGTCGGAGATACGGTTACACTCTCGGAAAAGTATGAAAACAAGCAGTATGAGTTTAAGATTACCGGAATCTATGACAGGTGTCAGAGCATCGCAGTATTCTTATCCATTGAACAGTATCAGGAGATCTTTGATCTGAAAGAGGATGAATTCAGTGGTTATCTGTCAGATACAAAGCTTGCGGATATCGATGATGAGAATATTGCAACGATCCTTACCGAACGTGATTTTACCAAGATGGCAGATCAGTTAGATCATTCGATGGGCTTTTATATGACGTACTTCCAGATCCTTTGTATCCTGTTATCGGCAGTTATGATCTATCTGCTGACGAAGCTCATTATAGAGAAGAATGAAAATGCAATCTCCATGACGAAGATCTTAGGATATGAAAACGGAGAGATCGCGCGGCTGTACCTGCTGTCAACAACGATTGTTCTGCTTGTGGCAGATGCCTTAAGTGTCGGGCTGGGAACACTCGTGATGAGTCAGGCATGGAGAATCATGTTAAAGAGCTATAGCGGCTGGTTTGCTTTCCGGATGGAACCGGCAGGCTATGTGAAGATGTTTGTATTTGTATTGATCGGTTATCTGATCGTTATGGTATTTGATTTTAAACGGATCAAAAAGATCCCGATGGATCAGGCACTTAAGAATGTAGAATAAAACGTATCAAAGCTGTCTGATGCAGAAAACCTCGACACGGCCATTGGATAAGCGTTATGCTAGAATCATCTGGCAGGACAAAAAAGAAGGCAGGTAGAAGAGGAACATGAAAGAAGTAAAGCTGACATCGGTTGTCTTCTGCGGATATATTTTTGTAGGGATAGATGTCAAAAATAAGAAAATGCACAAATATGTGTAACAAACTTTATTTGCGTTTTTAGCTTGAATGAAATCCACTGCTTACGAAAACCACAAGTGAAGCCTTTGCTGAACTTGTATGGTTGTAGTTGGCAGTTAGTTCATGAAGAGCGTTGCAAATGTTTGTGGAACATATTTGCGCATTTTCTTATTTATACTAAGATACTAAAAAATCTCTGTATTGGACAAGAAACAGCAGGGAATTACTTGAACTTCGCGGAATTTAAGTGTATAATCACATCAGCTAAAAAGTATATTATATTATAGAAACAAGGAGGAAATCGAGGATGATTACCTGGAAAAACTTAGATAAGCTTACATCTTATCAGGAGCTTACCAAAACAGACCGTGTCGATCTTACAAAAGTGATGACCGGAGAAAACGGCGCAGACCGTGTGAAAAATTACAGCGTTCCAATGGCAGACGGTCTTGTTTACAACTATGCTGCAAAGCAGGTTGATGAGAATGTATTAGAAGCCTTGGAAAAGCTTGCCGGAGAGGCAGAGCTTGCGAAGAAGTTTGAAGCTCTTTATAACGGAGAAGTGATCAATACAGGTGAGAATCGTCTTGTGCTTCATCACATGACACGCGGACAGTTAGGAGAAGCTGTTACCGCAGACGGTGTTGATAAGCGTACCTTCTATGTAGAACAGCAGCAGCGTATTGCAGACTTTGCAAACAAAGTCCATGCAGGAGAGATCACCAATGCAGCAGGTGAGAAGTTTACCACTGTTGTACAGATCGGTATCGGTGGCAGTGACCTTGGTCCTCGTGCAATGTATCTTGCATTAGAGAACTGGGCAAAGAAGAACGGAACTTTCAAGATGGAAGCAAAGTTCATCAGTAACGTAGATCCGGACGATGCAGCAGCAGTTTTAGATTCGATTGATGTAGCACATTCCATTTTTGTATTAGTTTCTAAGTCAGGAACTACACTTGAGACCTTAACAAATGAATCCTTTGTAAAGGATGCTTTGAAAAATGCAGGCTTGGATGCATCGAAGCATATGATCGCTGTAACAAGTGAGACATCCCCGCTTGCAAAGAGCGATGATTATCTGGCAGCATTTTTCATGGATGATTATATCGGAGGACGTTTCTCTTCTACTTCTGCAGTAGGTGGAGCAGTGTTATCACTTGCATTTGGACCGGAAGTATTTGCACAGTTCTTAGACGGAGCAGCAGAGGAAGATAAGCTCTCTATGAATGCAGACGTCAGAAAGAACCCTGAGATGTTAGATGCGCTGATCGGTGTATACGAGCGTAACGTATTGGGATATCCAAGTACCGCAGTCCTTCCGTATTCACAGGCACTCAGCCGTTTCCCTGCACATTTACAGCAGCTGGATATGGAGTCAAACGGTAAGTCTGTAAACCGTTTTGGCGAACCGGTAGATTATCCGACAGGTCCGGTTATCTTTGGTGAGCCGGGAACAAACGGCCAGCATTCCTTCTATCAGTTATTACATCAGGGAACAGACATTGTTCCGCTTCAGTTCGTTGGATTTAAGAATAACCAGATGGGCGTAGATGTTGTGATCCAGGACAGCACAAGCCAGCAGAAGCTTTGCGCAAACGTAGCAGCACAGATCGTGGCATTCGCATGCGGCAAGGCGGACGAGAACCGCAATAAGAATTTCGAAGGCGGACGTCCATCCAGCATCATCATTGGTGAGAGCGTATCACCGAAGACATTAGGCGCACTGCTGGCACACTTTGAGAATAAGATTATGTTCCAGGGCTTCTTATGGACTGTAAACAGCTTCGATCAGGAGGGCGTTCAGTTAGGAAAAGTATTGGCAAAACGTGTACTTGCTCATGAAACAGATGGTGCACTTAAGGTATTCAGTGATCTGTTAAATATCTAATCCAAGTCAGAACAGAATTTGAAGATTCGGTAAACATGGGACATGTAATCCGCCGGGGCGGTGAGCATGTCCTTTTTTACTGTATAGGAAATTCCGTTGGAATTCCTATACAGTAAAAGCAAGCTTGCAGCGATGCGCACTTCGCGGAGTGGAAGTTTATGCGATGCATCCGCTCGGGCGCAAGAGTGTGCGGCGAGCGCACACTTTATTTTGGGACAGAATCTCAGATAAAAAGATTTATAGAATTTAGAAAGTTATGTTCAGTGGGGATATCCCTTGAAAATACAAGGGATTGCAGATATAATTAAGAGTATGAATATATTATGAATTAGGAGGCATGTGAATGATACTTACGCATGATTTGATTCATATATTGATAGAGACGAATCCGGGAGGCTGTATTGCCTATCAGGATGATCCAAGAGTAATGAAGCTGCTTGGATTTTCGGATGATATAGCAAGAGCAACCGGCTATGGCAGAGACCAGTTGGAAAAGATGTTAGACGAAGATCCTTATTCGATCGTCGCCACAGAGGACCGGGAATTATTAAGACAGCGCGTGAATACCTGCCTGCATGCAGGAGAGCGGTTTGCCGGATGCTACAAGTTTGTAGGAAAGGACGGACACCGGATCTGTGTATTATGCCGTGGAAAACGGATCGGAGAATTAGATGACAGGGCGGTTCTGTTTGCAACGATCCAGGATGCAACCTTAGTGGAAAACGGCAAGGAAATGTTAGAACTTTTGTTAAACCAGTCGCTTTATACATCGGAGCATGATGAACTGACGGGGCTCTATAACCGGAAGAAGGCATATGCGGAGAGTGAGAAACTGTTAGCGGAACATCCGGATGAGACATTTGCCATTGTTCACTTTGATCTGCAAAGGTTCCGGTTATACAATTCCTTTTTCGGAGAGAAGGAAGGAGATAAGCTGATCTGCTATATCGCAGATATGTTCCGTACACTTGCAGAAACACATGAGTATGGCGTTTATGGAAGAATTGAGGCAGATGTATTTTTTCTCTGTTTCCCATACAGTCCGGAAGTAATCCGCTGGAACGAAGAATACATTCATGAACGGCTCGTTGGATACCGGAGTGACTTCATGCTGACGGGTTCTTCGGGAATCTATATTGCAAAGAACAGTTCCTTGAGTGTGGAAGCAATGTTTAATCGTGCGATGGAGGTGGCAAAAAAGAACCGCAGCAAGCAGATGTCCCATGTATGGGTCTATGATCATAAGATGGAAGAACAGCTTCTGACCGAGCATAAGATCGTAAGAGAGATGCGTCAGGCGATCGGACAGGAGCAGTTTGTAGTTTATCTGCAGCCGAAGTACTCCACCATAGACAGCAAGCCATCCGGTGCAGAGGCACTGGTACGCTGGCAGCATCCGGTACACGGACTTGTGCCGCCGGATAAATTTATCCCGATATTTGAGAAAAACGGATTTATCATTACGCTCGATCAGTACATGTGGGAACATGTCTGTATGCTGATACGCAGATGGCTGGATGAAGGCCGGGATGTGAGCTTGATCTCTGTCAATGTCTCAAGGATCAGCATGTATAGTCCGAATACGGTCGGTTTTTTAAAGAATCTGGTAGAACGGTATAAGATTCCACCGCATCTTCTTGCCTTAGAGCTTACCGAGTCGGCATATATGGACGATCCGCATGAGATCAAGCAGCGTCTGGCAGAACTTCAGGAATACGGCTTTGAGATTATGATGGATGACTTTGGAAGCGGCTATTCTTCCCTGAATACACTAAGGGAACTGTCATTTAATTATCTGAAGGTAGATCGTATGCTGCTTGCAAGTATTGAACAGGATGACCGGAGCAAGGCAGTCTTTACGGCAATTATAAAAATGGCATCTTCCATTCACATTCCGGTTATCGCGGAAGGTGTGGAGACGGAGGAACAAAGGGCATTTTTAGCAGAGATCGGCTGTGATTATATACAGGGGTATCTGTTTGCAAAACCGATGCCTGTAACAGAATATGAAGAGAAGATCTTTGCAAAACAGGATCCGGCTATATAGGATTCAGATGTAAAAAGAAAAATGCACAAAGTATGTAAAGCAAACTTTTATTTGCAGTTTTAGCTGCAAAGAGCGATACAAATGTTTGCGGGACATATTTTGTGCATTTTGTTATTTACAAGCTTGTAGCAATGCCCACCTCGTGGAGTGGAAGATTGTATGGAAAATATTACTTGAAAGTATGATTAATACACAGAAAAAATATTTGTCTATCCGTGCATATAATGGTAAAATATAGATAATCTTGATGAAACAGGTATTATTTTGAGGAATAAGGAAGAAATGAGGGAGAAACGGAATGAAAAAAATGCTGGCGGGAATTCTGATGCTATCTGCTTTACTGCTTAGCGCATGCGGCAGCAGCAAGAGCGCATCTGAGATGGACGATTATGTGACAAATGAAGGTTATGCGGTAAATAGGGAAGCTGCGGGTGCAACGGAACAGAGTGCAGATACAACGGCATCTGAGACGAAGGCAGGTACGAAGGTGATCCCGTTAAAGGATATCAAGATCGGTGTCCTTTATATCGGAAGTGCGTCTGAGACATCCGGCTATACCTACACACATGAGCTGGGAATTCAGGGCATGGTCAACAATTTAGGCTTAGACAGCAGTCAGGTGATCCGCAAGGAGAATGTTGACGATGGAGATGAGAAAGCGATCGATCAGGCATTACAGGAGTGCGTGGACGAGGGCTGCAACATTATCTTTGCGACAAGCTGGGGCTATATGGAGCTGACGAATGAATATGCTGAAAAGTATCCGGACATTTATTTTGCACATTGTACCGGTTATATGAGCAATGGTAAGAATTTTACGAATTATTTCGGCCGTATCTATCAGGCACGTTACCTGTCCGGAATTGTTGCAGGTCTTAAGACAAGCAGTAACAAGATCGGTTATGTGGCAGCGCAGGGATCAGGTAATTCCGAGGTAACCGGTGGTATTGATGCATTTGCAATCGGAGTGGAGTCCGTGAATCCGGATGCAGAAATCTATGTGAAGGTAACAAACAGCTGGTTTGATCCTGAGGGAGAACGTGCGGCAGCTGATGCACTGTTAGCAGAAGGCTGTGATGTGCTGGCACAGCATTGTGATACGACTGCACCGCAGGAAGCGGCACAGGAGAAGGGGGTATACAGTATAGGATACAACTCTGACATGAGTAAGGAGACCCCGAAGGCAACACTGACTTCTGTCATCTGGACATGGAGCGCGTATTATACTTCGTATGTACAGAGCATTATCGACGGAAGCTATGATGGATCAAATTATTACGAAGGAATATCTGTCGGACTGGTCGGACTGTCAGAGCTTGCAGACTTTAATGACGGGCAGGCTGCCGAGAAAGTGAGTGAAGCGAAAAAGCAGATCACAAGCGGAGCATTCAATGTTTTTGATGGGGAACTTAAGACGAATGATGGCAAGACCATCGGGGAAAGCGGCAAGACATTGGATGATGCAACAATCACCGGCGGAATTGACTGGTATTACCAGAATGTGACGGTATTGGACTAGGGGGAATGGACATATGAAAAAGGTAGAGAAGAAACAGAAGGCGAAGAAAGAAAATAAGAGCATGACCTTAAAGGCGAAGCTGCTTTTGATATCCTTAGTGCCGATTATACTGCTTGGTTTATCGGTGATGCTGGTCTGCTTTTCGAGGATTACGTCTATGATCAAAAGTGAGACAGAGGAAGCATTGCGTGCGACGGCACAGTCGGTGCTTGCTGCCTACAGCCAGAACAGTGGGGATTACTTCCAGAATGCAAACGGAGATATCTGGAAGGGCGGTTATGACATTTCGAAGTCAGAGAATCTCTTAGACGGTATCAGCAGCGGCTCCGGAATAGAGGCAACCTTTTTCTACGGCAGCCAGCGGGTGGTAACTTCGCTAAAGGATGCTTCCGGGGACAGGCTGCTTGGCTCACCGGCGGGAGATAATCTGGTCGAGACGGTAGAGAAAAATGGAGAGGATTATTTTACCGATCTGGTATCTGTGGATGGTACGCGTTACTATGGGTATTATATCCCGGTCTACCAGAACCAGTCGGAAGATATCATCGGCATGATCTTTACCGGAACCTTAAAATCTGAGGTTGATAATAAGATCGACCGGATCTGTGCGATCATAGGCGGACTGGTACTTACATTTTTAGCAGTTACCTGTGTATTCGTACTTATGATGGCGAACCATATTGTGAAAAATATCCGGATTGGAATGCAGGCAGTGCTTGATATTTCAAAGGGAGACCTGACCACCGCAATCGATGAAAAGGCATTGAAGCGGGGCGATGAGTCAGGAGCATTGATCAAGAGTACTGCCAATCTGAAAGAGTCCCTGATCGAGATTATCTCCGGACTTGCCGGTAATACGGATTCATTGGGAGATTCTTCTTCCCATATGGATAAAATCTTAAATGCGACCTTAGATGAGATCCGCAAGATGGAAGAGGCCATGCACGGAATTGACAAGAGTGCGAAGGAACAGGCAGATGCAGCGCAGGATGCAACTGAAAGCATTGCACTTGTGGAGCAGATGATCGAGCATACCTCAACCGAAGTTCAGACACTTGGAGTATCTGCAGATGCCATGCATCAGTCCGCAGATAATGCGATGGAGACATTGAATTCGCTGAATCAGATCAATGCAGATGTGCTTTCGGCTGTGGAGCGGATACATGCAGAAACGTCGGCAACGAATGAGGCAACGGAACAGATCGGACAGGCAGTGGAACTTATTATGGAGATCGCGGAAGAAACGAACCTGCTTGCGTTAAATGCCAGTATAGAGGCAGCGCGTGCGGGCGATGCCGGCAAGGGCTTTGCAGTAGTTGCCACACAGATCCAGAAGTTGGCTGAACAGTCGAATCATTCGTCCGAACAGATCAACCGGATTGTTGGCAGACTGACAGAAAGCGCAAGACATTCGGTAGAAACCATGAAGGAAGTACAGAAGGTCATCAACGAACAAAGCGATGATATCCGGATGGTGCGGCAGATGTTCGAAAATGTAGAAAACGGAATCAGTGAGTCTTTAGGCGGAATCGAAAAGATCGAAGAAGCAACAAAGAAGCTTGACTCGGCAAAGGATTCGATTGTTGCCCTGTTACAGACTTTATCCGCTGCAACACAGGAAAACGAAGCCAACACAAGCATGACCCTAGAGGCGGTACAGAATGTAACCGAGGTTGTATCGGATCTTCAGAACTCCTCTGCGGGACTTCGTGATATTGCAAAAGATATTTCGGAAAATGTGCGTATTTTCAAACTGTCATAAAAAAATAAAAAAAGAACTAAGTTTTCTTCGAAATAGACCGATAAATATTTTAGAACGCTAGAAAAAGAAGCATCATGCATCTTTTATATAAGCTTAGATTTCAGGGAAGAAAGGAGATGCCGTTATGCGTGTAGAGACTTATAACCAGATAGCAGCATTATACAAGACGAATAAGACTGCTAAGACGCAGGGTATCGCTGGTGCAGGAACAGCCAGAGATGAAGTGCAGATTTCATCCTTTGGACGTGATTACCAGATCGCAAAACAGGCAGTCGCAGAAACTTCGGACATCAGGGAAGATAAAGTTTCAGAGCTTAAATCAAGTGTCCAGTCAGGAAAATATCAGGTAGATTCCGGAGATTTTGCAAGCAAATTATTAGAGAAATATAATGCAGCATTTTTTTAAGAGTGAGGATAGACCGTGGCAAGTTTAATGGATGATCTGTTGGGAGTTTTGGAAAGAGAGCAAAAGGAATACGAAGGCTTGATCGGGCTGGCAGCGAAGAAGCGTCAGGTGATCATAGATGCCAATATTCCGGAACTGGAAAACATTACCGAACAGGAGCAGGGCATCACAGATGTCCTGCATAATCTGGAACTGAAGCGGGAGAGCGTCCTGCGTGATATGGCTGTTGTTTTAGGAAAAAGAGACGAGAAGCTGACAATTGACCGGATGATCGCAATCTTAGAAGGACAGCCGCAGGAACAGCAGAAGCTTAGAGAAGTAAAAGCAGCATTACATGCAACTCTGGATGAAATGATGAAGTGGAATACCCAGAATCAGGCACTTTTAAAGAATGCGCTTGAGATGGTGGAATTCGACCTGACCTTGTTCAAAAGCCTGCGACAGGCACCAGAAACAGCCAACTACAACAAAGACGCCTATAATACAGGATCACTGTTAGGTGGTGGCGGTTTCGATGCAAAACAGTAAATAACAGGAGGAAAGAGTCATGGCGAACGGAATGGGAAGCCTGTACATCGGAGCATCCGGATTGAGAAGCAGTCAGACTGCGATCAATACAACAGCAAACAATTTAGCAAATGTCAATACCACTGGCTATGTACGCCAGCAGGTACTTTTTGGTGACAAGACTTATATTACATATGGAAAGGCAGCTGTCAGCAAACAGCAGGCAGGCCTTGGTGTATCAATAGCTGACGTGGTACATACGAGGGACATCTTTTTGGACAGATCCTATCGTACGGAATCGGGACGTCAGTCTTTTTATGCGGCATGTTATTCTACGACCAGTGAAGTAGAGACCTATTTTCAGGAGATGGAGGGTCAGGCATTTCAGGATAACCTAGAGGACTTCTGGGGGGCATTTCAGGAGTTTGAAAAAGATCCTTCGGATTCCATCAACCAGAATCTGGTAATGCAGAAAGCAAGCCTGTTTCTTAGCCGGACAAAGTCGGTGTATTCCAGCTTACAGAATTATCAGACGAATATCAATACACAGATCTCAGATAATATTGACCGGATCAATGAACTGGGTAAGACGATTTTTACTCTGAACCAGAAGATCTCCGCGGTAGAAGCGGGTGGCGTTGAGACGGCAATGAGCTTAAGGGATGAACGTGACAACGCATTAGATGAACTTGCAACTTATGCAACGATCGATTATAAGGAACTTTCTGACGGAACCGTGAAGGTGAAGTTAGAGGGTGTGGACTTTGTCGATGAAGCACATGCATTCCAGATCGCGAAAAAAGTAGATGATCTGACCGGCTTTATCACACCGTACTGGCCACAGATGTCTGATACGAACCGGAATGAGTATTCCGAAGTCTTTAACTTCAATGTGGATATTTCGTCCGAATATAATACGGATGTCGGAGGCCTGAAGGCACTGATCATGCAGCGTGGAGATCATTATGCGAATTACAGTGATATCGAAGGAATGTCACAGGAGACCTATAATGATACAACCGGAATGTCGGTAATGCTCGTGATAGAGTCACAGTTAGACCAGCTGTTCCATAACATCGTGACATCGATCAATGATACAATCTGCCCGAACATAGAATCTGATAAGGTAATAAACGGAATCGATGAGAACGGAAATGCAGTTACTTTACCGGCAGGAACGAAGATCTTAGATACCGCAAACTGTGCAGTAGGTGCTGATGGAAAGATCCCACCGGAGGAACTGTTTACCAGAACCGGATGTGACCGTTATACAAAGGTAACCGGTGCGGACGGAAATACTTATTATGTTTATAACGAAGAAGATCTTAGCGATACTTCGAAGATGTATACCACACGCAGCTTGAGCGTGAATGCCCAGATCATGGATCAGCCATCGAGACTGGCACATCTGACACAGGAAGGCAAGGTTGCATATTCTTTTGCACAGACACTTGCAGCAGTGTGGGAAAAGAGTGAGATCACCTTAAGCCCGAACAGTACAGGAACCTGTACCTTTGGAGAATATTATGCACAGATGATCGGAGAACTTGGAACCGTCGGATCGGTTTATGATTCAACATCCACGACACTGGAGGGCACAGCAACCGCGATCGATAATAAGCGTACACAGGTAACAGGTGTTTCTTCCGATGAGGAATTGACGAACATGATCAAGTACCAGAATGCATATAACGCAGCAAGCCGTTATATCAATGTGGTAAGTGAGATGATCGATGTGCTTCTGACAGGACTTGGCGCATAGGAGGAGTAAGATATGGCATCAACATTTTTTGGCTTAAATATATCATCATCAGCACTGTCATCTTTTCAGGCTTCCGTGAATACAGCAGCCAATAACATCGCAAATGTAAAGACAGCAGGTTACAGCAAACAGGTTGCAAATCTTGCTGCCTGTGATCCGATCCGTACCAATGCAAAGTATGGAATGATGGGAGCTGGTGTAAATGTAACATCGATCAAGCAGTTACGTGATTCCTATTACGATACGAAGTACTGGAGAAACCAGTCAAGTGTAGGCTTATATGAGAAGCGGCTGTATTATCTGGATCAGATCCAGACGATGTTTACGGATGATGATACATCGAAGGGATTTTCCAGTATTTTCAGTACACTGTTCAACAATATGGATGCATTACAGCATAATTCGGCAGATACCAGCGTGCGTAACCAGTTTATCAGTGGCGCCCAGAATCTGACAAACTATTTTAACAGTGTGGCAACACAGTTAAGCCAGTTACAAAACGACATCAATAATGAAGTAAAGTCAACGGTAGATGAACTGAATTCCACAGCACAGAAGATCGCACTGTTAAATAAGCAGATCAATGCGATCGAGATTCAGGGTGGATATGCGAACGAGCTGCGCGATGAGCGTGCATTACTTGTGGACAGCCTTTCGCAGATCGTACCGGTTGAGGTTGAGGAGAATCCGGTTACGAACAGCAATTACCCGGATATGTATACCGGAGGAACGACTTACCGGATCAAGATCGACGGACAGACACTTGTTGATACCTTCGAGTATCATGAACTTGCATATACAGCAAGGGAGAATAAGATCAATCAGACAGATGTGGATGGTCTTTATGATCTGAGCTGGAAGGAGACCGGGGTAGCCTTTAAGGCAACCGGAATCGGAGCAACCGGAACCTTGGCAGCATTGTTTGAGATCCGCGATGGTAACAATAAGACGAACTTTAACGGAACGGTCGGATCAGATACCACAACCTTTGGAACCGCAGTGGTAAAGGGCAGAAATGTAACAACCATGACAGTCAACGATCCGTCAATCACTGATATTAACAAGCTTAGCATTGCGGCAGAAGGAATCATCACGATCAAAGGTAATCAGTATAACTATTCCAATTTCGCAATCAATAAGACCGCAATGGTCGATGATGCCGGTAATCCGGTGTTAGATGCAGACGGCAATCAGAA
This sequence comes from Lachnospiraceae bacterium, assembly GCA_022764465.1. GTDB lineage: Bacteria > Bacillota > Clostridia > Lachnospirales > Lachnospiraceae > Roseburia_C. The sequence goes on from JALERL010000055.1 coordinate 14,772, forward strand.
ATACAGTTACAGTTATACCTTTACTTTAGAAAAGGAATTAAGTTCGATCGAGAAGGGAAAGAATGCCGGACAAAAGGCAGAGATCGGCGACAGTATTGATTCCATGGGTGTTCCGTACTATATGTCACAGATGAGTGAATTTATCCGGATTTTTGCAAAGAATTTTAATAGTCTGCAAAGAGGAACCGATGCAGATCCGGGTGTGGATCTAAACGGTAAAGAAATGGGAACCTTCTTTATTGCAAACAACAAGGTGGATGGAACGGAATATGCTTTTGAGGGGAATGATGTTTCTTCCTATTCCGATACGTATTATCAGATGACGGCATTGAACTTTGGAGTGGCAAAGGAAAGCGTAAAGGATCCAAGCAGAATTGCTACGATGTCAAAGTTAAATTATACCGCCGGTGTCGATAAATATGACATTATTGAGAATACTTTAAAGTTAGAGAGTGAGACAACCATGTATCGTGGATGTGGAGCTTCTGATTTTTTACAGTGTATGCTTTCGGACGTTTCCGTGGATACACAGGAGGCAGAGCTTTTTCAGAAAAATTATAGCAATATCGCAGCCAGCATCGAGACACAGAGACAGTCCGTATCAGGTGTGGATGAAGATGAGGAAGCATTAGATCTTGTAAAGTTCCAGAATGCATATAATCTTGCATCGAAGATGATACAGGTTATGTCAGAAATGTATGACCGCCTGATCACGCAGACCGGAGTCTAAAAGGAGGGAAAATAGATGCGTATCACGAATAATATCATTACACGTAATACCAAGATGAATATCAATAACAACAAAGTGACCTTAAACAGCATGAACAATCAGATGTCATCGCAGAAAAAGATCAGTAAGCCTTCCGAGGACCCGGTTGTTGCAATCCGTTCCCTGCGTTTAAGAAGCAGCTTAAGCCAGATTACCCAGTATTATGAGAAAAACATTCCGGATGCAGAATCCTGGATGGATGTGACAGAGACGGCGCTTACGAATATGAGGAAGGTATTGACGGATATTCATACACAATGTGTCAACGGAGCAACCGACACACTGACCGCAGACGACCGTAATACGATCTTAAGCCAGCTTCAGAAGCTTGCGGATCAGGTCTATGCAGAGGGAAATGCAGATTATGCGGGAAGAACGGTATTTACCGGATATAAGACAAATACCACACTGACTTTCCAGGAGGCGCAGGCAGAGACTTCCTATAACATTACCCAGTATATTTCTGCTTCGGCGATCGAGGAGCACCGTTATGGATATAACAAGCTTTCTACACCGACATCACAGCAGATTTCTGATGCGATCGCAAATGGTACTTCACCGGCAGATCCGGGCATGGAGTCGATCAGCCGTATCCGTCTTGCATACGATGGACTTGGATCGAATCTGAATCAGTTAAACTATGCATATTCTACTGCAAATGCGGATGGAACCACGACCTCCGTTACGGTAGATCTGATCAATGGACAGAAGACATCAACGGTTACTTCCGCAGATGGCAGTGTTACTGCAACGACGACAACGGCAAGCGGTTATACTTTTTCCTCACGTACCACAGCTCAGCTTGAGGCAAGCGGTTATGCGATCGGCAATGATGAAGTAATCTATAATGCAGACACCGGAGAACTTTTACTTGGCAAAAATGTAGCGAAGGAACTTAATTCAACGGATGCTAAGGTTACCGTGAATTATGATAAGACCGGATTTGATAAGGGCGACTTAAAGCCGGAAAATTATTACGACTGTACGAATACGACGGATCCTGCGAATCCGATCAAGTATACGAATTATGACGAGAACGGCAAGTTTATCGAGGAAGATATTGAATATACCGTAGCGGCAAATCAGACGATCAACGTAAATACACTTGCAAACAATGTATTTGATTCTGCAATCGGAAGAGATGTGGAAGACCTGATCTATGCGGTACAGAATGCAATCTCTGCACACGATACCGTGGATCAGATTTCAGCAATGATGAAAGAGAGCCAGTATTCCGATGCAGATTCCCAGAAGAAGTTAAAGGAGTACCTTGCAGCAGCAAACCGTCAGGCGGATTACGCAGATGATCAGATGAAGCGGATGTACAGCAATGGAATCACGAACTTTTCTGAGTATATGGGCAAGGTGAATCTTGCAATTACCGATGTCGGAAGCAAGGGAGACCGCTTAGACGTGATCAAGACACGTATGGGCAACCAGCAGACAACGGTTAAGAAGTTAAAGTCAACCAATGAGGATAAGGAAATCTCAGATATTGTAATCGATTACACATCTTCCTATACTGCATACCAGGCATCCTTACAGGCAGCAGGAAAGGTAGAAAAACAGACATTATTGGATTATCTGTAAAAGAGACCAGAAAGGATCAAAGAGGTGGCTTATGAAGGCAAATACCAGATTTTTTGGAGAAATTGAAATTGATGATGATAAAATTATAAAGTTCGAAAAAGGTATTATAGGTTTTCCGGATATGAAGAACTTTACACTGATCTTTGATCAGGAAGCAGAGGATCAGAACACGATCTCCTGGCTTCAGTCCATGGATGATGCGGATGTTGCATTCCCGGTACTTGATCCTTTAGTCGTATGTCCGGACTATAATCCACAGGTAGAGGACGAACTGTTAAAGCCGCTTGGTGAGTTAAGAGAGGACAACCTGTTTGTGCTGGTCATGGTTACCGTTCCGACCGATATTAAGCAGATGACCGTGAACCTGAAGGCTCCGATCGTCATCAATACCGATACGAAAAAGGCAAGTCAGCTTATCATCGATAATAATATGCCTGTAAAATATAACATCTATGAGTTCATAAAAAGTGCAAAAGAAAAGGCAGGTGAATAGGCATGCTGGCATTAACAAGAAAAAAGGGCGAATCACTCATTGTAAACAATAACATTGAGATCACCGTTTTAGAGATACGGGGAGATCAGATCAAGCTTGGAATTTCTGCACCAACGGAAGTGCCTGTTTACCGTAAGGAAGTATACCTTCAGATCGAGAAGGAAAACGAAGCTGCACTGAAGGCGGATGGACTTGAGGCATTGAAAAATTTGCTGTAGATTCTAAAGTTTTCTGCTTACAGACCGATATAAAAAGTAGAAAAAACAAGTAATATCACACGGAGGTGGTACAGGATGTCAATTGAATCAGTAAAGGGTGCTGCAATGACTTATCAGGGAAGTACGTCACAGGCAGCAGACAAGCAACAGACCGATGTAAAGACCGATACAACGGACTTCCATACAACATCGAATCAGCTCACAGCAGAGACGGTGAATAATATATCGAATGAGGCCGGGCTGGCGAGTCAGAACGAGCAGAAAGATAATAGTGTATCGGATGTTGGAAAACAGAATGAGCAGATTAAGAAAGCGGTTGAGAATCTGAATAAGAACAATCCGCATACAGAAGCGATTTTCGGTATCCATGAGGGAACAAACCGTGTAACGATCAAGATCGTGGACAAGGATACGAAGAAGGTACTTAAGGAATATCCGCCGGAGAAGACACTCGATATGATCGAGAAGGTCTGGGAGATGGCTGGTATTATGGTAGATGAAAAGCGCTAAAGCGTAGAAAGGTTGGTTAGTATGGCAATTCGAATTACCGGACTGAATTCCGGATTAGATACCGATTCCATCGTAAAAGAACTGGTATCTGCATATAGCGTAAAAAAGGATAATTATGTAAAGGCACGGACAAAGCTGTCCTGGAAGCAGAGTGCATGGAAATCATTAAATACAAAGATCTACAGTCTGTACAGCAAAGTAAGTAATCTGCGATTCACAGATGCATACAGCCTGAAAAAGACAACCGTATCCGATTCGACCAAGGCAACGGTTACAGCAGCTAATTCAGCAGTCAATGGAAGTTATACCCTGAAAGTTTCAGAAATGGCAAAGACCGGATATCTGACCGGTGGAAGACTTGCAAAGGGAACTACAGAGGGAACGAAGCTGTCAGAACTCGGATATACCGGTGGAGATGGATCAATCAGCGTGAC
>JALERL010000068.1 GCA_022764465.1 Lachnospiraceae bacterium
GTATATTACACCTGCAGTAAGAATCTTGAGATCCCGGATGACGGAAACGAATATACACAGGTAGATGTGGTACTTTTAGATGACAGTGGAAATACATTAAATACACAGTCCGCTGCTGTTACAGATAACACACCGTATGTAAAATATCAGGTTACAGATATTCCGGATATCAGTTTCGGTACATTAAAGGTTACCTGGTCCTTTGTGGATGAAGATGGAGAGACCCAGACAACAGAGACAAGTGAAAAGGTAACATTCACACAACAGTAAGAGGGATACATGCTAGGAAAGATAGTAAAAGGAATTTCCGGGTTCTACTACGTTCACGTAGTGGAATCCGGAATTTATGAATGTAAAGCAAAAGGCGCATTCCGCAACCGGAAGATCAAGCCGCTTGTCGGAGACGATGTACAGATAGATATTATCGATGAGGAGAAAAAGAAGGGCAATATCATTGAGATACTTCCACGCAGGAATGAACTGATCCGGCCGGCAGTATCGAATATCGATCAGGCACTTCTTATTTTTGCGGCAGCAAGTCCAAAGCCGAACTTTAATCTTTTAGACCGGTTTCTGATTCTGATGCAGTATCAGAACGTACCGGTCATTCTCTGTTTTAACAAGTGTGATCTTGTCGAAGAAGCCGAACGTGAAAGGTTAAGGGACATCTACCGCTCCTGTGGCTGTGAGATCCTTTTTACCAGCGCAAAGGGAAACAAGGGGATTGAGGAGTTAAAACAGCGGCTATATGGGAAAACAACATCCGTTGCTGGTCCTTCCGGTGTCGGCAAGTCATCCCTGATCAACTGTATCTCTTCAAAGGTACAGATGGAAACAGGTGAGATCAGTAAGAAGATTGAACGTGGAAAGCATACGACCAGACACTCACAGCTGATCCATATTGCAGAGGATACTTATATCATGGACACACCGGGATTTAGCTCGCTTTATATTCCGGGCTTTGAAAAAGAGGATCTGTCGAAATATTATCCGGAGTTTGTATCGTGTGAACCATATTGCAGGTTTCAGGGGTGTGCACATATCAGTGAACCGGATTGTGCGATAAAGCAGGCAGTTGACGAAGGAAAGATCCATCCAATGCGGTATGAGAACTACTGTATGTTGTACGAAGAATTGAAACAGGGAGAGCGGAATTATTCCAAAGGCCGCAGCTTAAGTAAAAATTAGTCACAGAGAACGAAAGGAAAATAGAATGAATTGTTTATCACCATCAATTTTATCTGCTGATTTTGCAGATCTTGGAGCACAGGTCAGACAGTTAGATGCAGCAGGCGCACAGTATGTTCATATCGATGTGATGGATGGCATGTTTGTACCGAGTATTTCGTTTGGTATGCCGGTCATAAAGTCGATCCGCAGCCAGACCGACCGTATTTTTGATGTCCATCTGATGATTGAGGAACCGGGACGGTACATTGACGACTTTGTGGAATGTGGGGCAGATCTGATCACGGTTCATGCAGAAGCATGCTGTCACTTAGACCGTACGATCGAAGCAATCAGGGAAAAGGGCATCATTGCCGGTGTGGCACTGAATCCGGCTACCCCATTATCAGCGATCGAATATGTACTGCCAAAAGTCGATATGGTGCTGATCATGACGGTTAATCCGGGATTTGGTGGACAGAAACTGATTCCATATACCATTGATAAGGTACGCGATCTAAAGCAGCTGATCGATAAAAAAGGCTTAAAGACCGATATTGAAGTAGATGGTGGCATTAATCTTGATAATGTCACAGAGGTCATGCAGGCAGGTGCAAATATTATCGTGGCAGGAAGTGCTGTGTTTAAAGGGAATCTTGAAGAGAATGTGCAGGGATTTCTGTCACGGATGCAGCCATAACAGCACATGGCAAAAATGGAGATTAGAATGAGAACAATGATATTTAGTGGCGGTCGGATCGAACTGCCATTTGCAAAGGCATATATGGAAAATGTAAAGCCGGAATATGTGATCGCAGCAGATTTCGGCATGGAGATATGCAAAGCACTTGGAATCATACCGGATTGTATCGTGGGGGATTTTGATTCGGTATCGGAGGAGGTGCTTGCCTATTATCATACGAAGCCACAGATCCTGTGGAAGCAGTTCCGTCCGGAAAAGGATGAAACAGATACCGAGCTGGCACTTCGGACATCCTTTGAACATGGTGCAACCGAGATACATCTGCTCGGTGCAACCGGAAGCAGGTTAGATCATGTGCTTGCGAATATCCAGCTTCTGCAAAAAGCACTGATCCGCGGCATACCGGCATATATGGTAGATATGAATAACCGCATCAGCCTGATCGATGAGAAAAGAGTATTAGAGAAGAAGAAACAATACGGAAAATATGTTTCACTTCTGCCGCTTACCACAACGGTAGAGAAGATCACGCTGACCGGATTTAAGTATCCGCTCGATCATGCAACCTTGCACAGCGATGATTCACTCGGAGTCAGCAATGAGATCACGGAGGATACGGCTGTCATAGAATTTGAAGAGGGGATTGCAATCCTGATAGAGTCGAGGGATTAAAACAGCTCAGGATACAGGAAATGTGTGAAATGGAGAAGGCAATGGATACACATAAGAAGAATGCGGGTTACGTGATAACGGTTCTGATCATCGGAATCTGCCTGAATCTGTCCGGAAAATGGGCAGCAGCTGCATTGGATCTTCCACTGTGGTTCGATGCGATTGGAACATGTTTTAGTGCATGTCTGCTTGGACCGGTTTACGGTGCGGCATGCGGAGTGATAAACAACCTGATCTACGGGATCTTTCATCCGGTATCAATGGTTTATAGTGTGACAAGTGTGGCGGTAGGAGCAATCGTAGGAATCCGTATGCGAAGGGGGAAAATGTCGCATTTATTCGATGCCATGACAACCAGTATCATGGTTGCCTTTGCATCAACGGTGGTATCGACACCACTGAATCTGTTTTTCTGGGAAGGTTTCAGTGGAAATACATGGAGCGATACCTTATACCGGGGCTTATGTGACCGGGGGATCTGGCAGATACTAGCAGCAGTCATGGGAGAACTTTTCGTAGATTTTCCGGACAAGATCATTGTTGTGCTGATCGTTTATCTGATTCTGCATGCCAAGGAATGGCGGACGAAAAAGGTACATGCAGAATCCCTGTACGCGGGTCTTTTTGTCTTTTGTTCGATCGTATTTTTTGAGATCGCCGTACAGGAAGTTGCGATCGGCAACAATGGCTGGTTTAAGGCATATCTGGTCTTTGTCTGTGTGTTGGGAGTGATCTATCTGACCTGGCTTGCAACCGTGGTTCACAGCCATAAGATCATCGAAAAGCAGCAGCGGGAGATCGCATTTGCAAAAAGACAGGCGGAGATGGGCAATCAGACCATTCTTGCAATTGCCAAAACCGTAGATGCCAAGGATGGCAGAACTAGCCAGCATGCGGCACGTGTCTCGGAGTATTCCGTACTCATTGCAAAGGCATTAGGCTGGGGCGAAGCGGAATGTGAGAATCTGCGTCAGATCGCACTGCTCCATGATATTGGAAAGATCGGGATACCGGATGCAATCTTAAATAAGCCGGATCGGCTGACAGAGGAAGAATACCGGATCATGAAGAGTCATGTGGAGATCGGGGCTGAGATCCTTAAGGACTTTACGTTAGTGGAACATGTGGCAGACGGTGTAAAGTACCACCATGAGCGATACGATGGAAGCGGCTATCCCAAGGGCTTAAAGGGCGAGGAGATTCCATTGAATGCAAGGATCATCGGGATTGCAGATGCATTTGATGCCATGTCCTTTAACCGTGTCTACCGGGAACATTTAGATCAGGAAACCGTGATTAAGGAGTTAGAAAAGGGAAGGGGAACACAGTTTGATCCACGTCTTACCGATGTTTTTTTGGAACTGATCCGAAACGGAAGTGTAAGCTGTGACATACAGACGGTAAAACAGTCTGCACCATAGCAGGGCAGAGCGCATAGAATAGTCAGAAGGGAGGAAGGGGCTGTTCTATGCGCTTTTGTGATTTGTGCCAGAAGGAAGTCATTAATGTTGCTGACTGTAGATGTATCGGAAATGTTGCAGATCTTGAGATAGATGAGTGCTCCGGCTGCATACGGGCATTGATTGTCCCGGAATGTGGACATTTTTTTGGTCTGTTTGGACCGGGTGTGGAATATATTATTCCATGGAAACGGATCGTAAAGATCGGACCGGACATTATTCTGGTGGATGTCTGTCTGAAAGATGTCAAGGGCAAGCATCCGTAATCCCACATATATCTTGTGGTTATCGTCTGATAATTCACGAAAAAATACTATATTGTGTGTATTCTGATATTGACAGTGAAAATGGAAAAAGTTATACTGAAAAAGTGGTGTAGTGGATTTCTATGATAAGAAGACCAGATAGGGAGAAACGAAGATGAAGTGTCCGTTTTGCAGCAGTGAGAATACAAGAGTAATTGATTCAAGACCGGCAGATGATAATAACTCCATCCGCCGCAGAAGATTATGCGATGATTGTGGGAAGCGTTTCACGACATATGAGAAGGTAGAGACCATTCCGTTGATCGTGATTAAGAAGGATAATAATAGAGAGCAGTATGACCGCTCGAAGATCGAAGCAGGTGTTTTACGTGCATGCCATAAGCGTCCGGTATCCGTCAACCAGATCAATCAGTTGGTTGACGATGTGGAGACAGAGATCTTTAACCGTGAAGAAAAAGAGATTCCAAGCAGTGAGATCGGAGAGATCGTGATGGATAAGCTAAAGGATCTTGAGGCAGTTGCATATGTCCGGTTTGCATCCGTTTACCGGGAGTTCAAGGATGTGAACACTTTTATGACAGAATTAAAAAAGATGTTAGATAAATAAAAGGGGTTAAGTAATTGCACCGGGCAGCCGATAGATAATGTAGAGCAGAAGAGAATCTGTAATGTAAGAGAAGGATATGTGATCGTTATGAATATTTCAGGAATTGGAACCTATGCAGGTTTATACGATTACAACAGAATAGAGGCGGTAGAAGCACCGGGACAGATTCCGGTGACAGCAGTTCATGCAGATGAGATGACAGACAGTTCACATCAGCGGACAGAGACAGCCGTAAGGTCACAGACAGATAATGGAGCAGAAGTTTATGCAAGTCGTTACCAGCCGGATGCAGTCTATGAGATGAAAGGTGCAGACAGCGATATCAACAGCCTGGATGTAGATCGTGCCATTTCCGATATGCAGCGGGATCAGGTGTTACAGCAGTACCAGTTTTTCGTAGGCGAGAGTCAGGCGCAGACGGCTGCCATGGCACGTCCGGTGGAAGACTTTTCACTGTAATACAAATAGCTGCTATAATTTATAGAATATGTGTGCTATAATAGAAGCATGTCAGGTCAGAGGATCTGATGTGCTTTTTTATGCAATCGGAAACTACGTCCTATTGCATAAAAGCACTGCGTGCTAAGATGCACCCCTCGCGGAGTGGAAGATTATGCGATGCATCCGCTCGGGCGCGAAAATGTGTGATAAGCGCACATTTTATTTAACATTATACAAAGGAGAGAATGAAAATGAAAAAAGCAATTTTAAAGCGCACACTTGCATTTTTCTGTGCGGCAGCAGTTTTTGCTACCAGCGTTCTGCATCCGGTAGATACGCAGGCGGCAACTTCGGCTAAGACGGTTACGAATGCTTATGTGACTTATCTGAAGAAGCAGATTGCATCCTGCAAGTATCCGGAAGATGTTTCTTACCAGCTTTATGACTTCAATAAGGACGGGGTAAAGGAACTGGTTGTAGCAAGTTATAACGGAGGGGCGCGTGCCACCTATGATGTCTACACCTATTATAAGAAAAAGGTTGTAAAGCTTGTAACAGGCGAGAGTGATATTAACTATATCAAGGGCAAAAAGTATATTGTCGGCCATGGCAGTGGTGGAGTAAGCTATAACAGTATCACACTCTATCAGATCAAAAACGGCAAGGTGAAAAAGGTCGAGACCTATCTCAAGAGATGGAATAATTACACCTTGAACGGAAAAAAGATTTCAAGTACCAGATTTTACAATATGTTCAAAAAAATGAACGATTCACTTGGAAAGTCTTATACGATACAGAAGTCTTATACCACACCGAAAAAGGTTGGTTTTTCCGTATTGCCGAGCAGTACGAAGAAGAAAGAGATTGCAGTCAAGAAGATCGCAAACGGGAAGATCTATTATTATGAATATAAGACCGGAGAGGCGGGACTGACAACCTGGAAGAGTAAGACAAAGACTGCTAAGATTACAAGTGCAACAAAGTTCTACTATGGTGATACGACACAGGTGTATAAGGGTAACAGAAATGTCAATGAGGATAACCGCAAATGGGTATATTCCATCAGTAAGGCACAGTTCATGGATAAGATGGCGACCTACTATGGCGGAAGTGATTATATTCAGGTGAAAAACGGCAAGGTCGTAAAGGTAGCAATCCATATCCGCATCGCTGGTTAAGTTCTTACCTATGAACGATAGAGAAAAGGAAAAGGAGAGTAACAGCAAAAAGACTGATGGCTGCACTGTTAACGCTTGCTATGGTATTTACAACCTGGCTTGGTGAAGTGCCGGTCAAGGCAGATGTTGTACTTCCAAGTGCAACGAACACATCATTTGATACTGCAAGAAAGGTAACCTTTGGAAGTTCCATGTCAGAGAGCACAACAGGTGAAGATAACTTACGTTATTACAAGTTCACGGTAAATCAGGCAGGAAATCTTGTAATACGTGGACATGGTGATGAGCATTTTGGGGTAACGTTATATGATGCTGATCATACAAAAATCTGGTATGATGGTATCTGGTACAATAATGATTATTCCTATAGTGTTTATATCACAGGTGGTACCTATTATGTAGAAGCAAAAGCAGATGCATCCTATCGAATGACCATTGTATACAATTCTTTGAGCGAGTCCTTTAAGGAAACACAGGATAAGAATAACGATATGACAGGCACAGCTTCTAAGATCGCATTGAAGAAGAAGTACAAGGGTGTGCTGACGATCAATGATGGAATCGACTATTATAAGTTCAGTGTGCCTGCAAAGGGTAAGATCAGTTTCAGTACGACCAATGCGACAAGTGATTACGTTAGGTATAAATTCTATGATAAGAATCTGAACGAAGTATATAATGTACTGCTGCGTTCTGGAAACAAAGCGTCAGAGATGTTCGATATTACAAGCGGTACTTACTATCTGGCAGTTGTTCAGAATACTCCTGGTTCAGGTATCGGAAGCTATAACTTTGCAATTGACTATTCCGTAAAGACACCTGCAAAGGTAAGTGGCGTAAAAGTAAAGAATACATCCGGTAAGAAGCTTAACGTACAGTGGAAAAAGGTATCCGGTGCATCCGGCTACGAATTACAGTATGCAACAAAGTCAAACTTCAAGAGCGGTGTATCAAAGAAGGATCTTTCTTCGAAGAAGACATCAGCAACCTATACAAAGCTGAAAAAGGGTAAGACTTATTATGTAAGAATGCGTGCTTATGTGAAAGTAAACGGTAAGAAAGTATACGGAAGCTGGAGCAGCAAGCCGAGCGTGAAGATTAAGAAATAAGACAAATTTTCAAGTGAAAAGATGTTGGAATTTAAGAAAGGGATGTGGCCTATGATCACATCCCTTTTGGTATATCGGTAGAAAAATATCAGAATCGGATTATTTATGCCCATTATCATAGAACTTCTGGATCTCCTCCGGCAGCTTATCCGGCAACATTGCATGGATGCCATCCAGACTGCCATCCTCAATCGCTTTTTCGTAGAACCAGCACTTGTATTTTAACAGGTCAAGTGTCTTTTGCAGGCGCTTCATTTCTTCCTCCACAGCTTTTTTCCGGTTTTCGAATAACTGCTTTCTTGCAGCAAAGGTAGAATTGCCTTCCTTGCACAGTTCAAAGTAATGCTTGATATCCGAGATCTCAAGTCCGGATGCTTTCAGACACTCAATGACCCGGATGTTTTCAAGGTCGTGATCTTCAAACTGACGGATGCCGGACTGACGTTTCAGATCCGGGAAAAGTCCCTCCTTGTCATAATAGCGCAGTGTGGATATTGGAATAAGGAACATTTCAGAAACCTGACCGATGGTATACATAGCGACCCTCCAAAAAAATATTGACCTAAAGTTAGGTTTAGATGATAATATAACTATATCACAATTACTGTGAAAATAAAATATTATTTATTATAAGACTTGGATATCAAAGGATTAAAATGACAAAATGTACAAAATATGTAGAGCATATTTGTACATTTTGTCAATGATCAATTTTGAATATATCTTTTGATATCTGAAGCCTTATTCAAAAAGGAAGGATTATTTTATGGCAAAGAAGGTATTAGTTATTTCGACAAGTCTGCGTGGAGGTAGTAATTCTGAGATCTTAGCCGAGGAATGCGTAAGAGGTGCAAAGGACGCAGGAAATGATGTGGCTTATATATCCCTGAAGGAGAAGGAGATTAAGTATTGTATCGGCTGTTTAAGCTGTCAGTCCACCGGCAGATGTGTTCTGACCGATGATGTTGCAGCCATCATGGAACAGGTGAAAGAAGCAGAAGTGATCGTGTATGCAACCCCGATCTACTATTATGAGATGAGCGGACAGATGAAGACCCTGCTGGATCGTCTGAATCCACTTTATACATCCGATTATAAGTTCCGTGACATCTATATGATCGCAACAGCGGCAGAGGATGCTGACAGTGCATTCGAGAAGGCATACAACGGACTGCAGGGCTGGGTAGACTGCTTTGAACATGCAACGCTGCGCGGCATGGTGACCGGAGGCGGCATTGATGATCCGAAGCTGGCACTTAAGCATACCGATGTAATGGAACAGGCATACAAGCTTGGCAGGGAATTATAAGAGAAAAGAGGAATGAAGTATGTGGGCAGTTCTTATGATTGTGTTACTGGTACTGACCTGTGCCGGAATCTGGTATCTTGCAAATAGAATACGGAAGTTTTCTTTTTACCGGAAGCTTATGGAGAAAAGACCGCGGGCAGGCAGGCTCATAAGTCTGCTCATTGTGCTTGCTGTAACTGCAATCCTGTGGCTTGTGTGGGGATCGATGAATGCGATCGTCTGCATTTTGCATCTGATCGTGTTCTGGATGATCAGCGATGGAATCTTTGCACTGATAAGAAAATATGGGAAGAAAACCTTTCTCCGGTATTATGCAGGGTTAGCAGCTCTTGCTTTTACCGTGGTCTATCTTGGCAGTGGCTGGTATCTGGCACATCATGTCTGGGAGACAGACTATCAGATCACAACCGATAAGCAGGTAGGTACACTTCGTGTAGCTGTCCTGTCGGATTCACATACCGGTACTACCTTCCATGGCGAAGGCTTTGCAAAGCATATGAAGGAGATCGAAGAAAAGAAGCCGGATCTGGTGCTCGTAGTCGGTGACTTTGTAGATGATGATACGACAAAGGAAGATATGATCCGCTGCTGTCAGGCACTTGGTGAGACAAAGACGACCTATGGTATCTACTATGTGTTCGGCAATCACGACAAGGGCTATTATGGACCGGACTATCGCGGATATAGCGGTGATGACCTGATCCGGGAGTTAGAGAAGAATCAGGTACATGTGATGCAGGATGACGTTGAACTGGTAGATGACCGTTTTTATATCATAGGCAGACAGGATAAGTCCGAAGAGTATGCAGCCGGCAGAGCCACGATGCAGGAGCTGGTAAGCGGGCTGGATACGGATAAGTTTTCGATCGTGTTAGACCATCAGCCGGCAGATTATGCGGCACAGGAGGAGGCTGGTGTTGACCTTGTGTTATCGGGTCACACGCATGGCGGACAGCTTTTCCCGCTTATGACACTGGAGAATCTGTTTGGGTTTACACCGGATGATAAGGTCTATGGCCATGAGAAAAGAGGAAATACGGACTTTATCGTAACCTCCGGGATCTCAGACTGGGCGATCAAGTTTAAGACCGACTGTAAGTCAGAGTATCTGTTGTTAGAAATCGCTGGAAAATAATGGGAAAAACAGTAAATAGTGTGAAAAATAGAAACTGGTTGAAAATTCAGGGATTCTAGTATAAAATGGTCTCTGGTATATGTTTGCAAAATGGGTAAACGTTTCTACCAACCGCCGAAATGGTTGACTACCGTAGCTGTATGGAAGTCACCATTTTTTTATGGAATTTTTTATGGAGGGATTAGTGTGAAAATAGATTTTCACACACGAGATTTGTGTCTGCGCGCACTTGACACAAACTCGCTATGCGCACTTATTGTGCACAGCGCAAAAAATGTGCGCAGAAATGAGGATATATATGTTTGATGTTTTGATTATTGGTGCTGGCCCGGGAGGCATTTTTACGGCTTATGAGCTGGTTGAACGTGACCCGGATTTGAAAATTGCAGTATTTGAAATGGGACATGAATTAAAAAACAGAAAGTGTCCGATTGATGGAGATAAGATCAAGAACTGTATCCATTGCAAGAGCTGTTCGATTATGAGCGGCTTTGGCGGTGCAGGTGCATTCTCAGATGGTAAATACAATATTACGAATGACTTTGGTGGTACGTTATATGAATATATTGGCAAAAAATCTGCCTTAGAGCTGATGGAATATGTCGATCAGATCAACCTGCGCTATGGTGGCGAGGGAACGAAGCTGTATTCAACAGCAGGAACGAGCATCAAAAAGACCTGTATGCAGAATGACCTGCACTTATTAGATGCTTCCGTCAGACATCTTGGAACCGACATTAACTATGTGGTGTTAGAGCATCTCTATGATCATCTGAAGGATCATGTAGAATTCCACTTTGACTGCATGGTAGATCGTGTGGAACATCTTGAGGATGGTTATCGTGTTCATTGTGGAAATGACACATACGAAGGTAAAAACTGTGTGATTTCTGCCGGACGAAGCGGCAGCAAGTGGATGGAGCATATCTGTAAAGAATTAGATATCAGTACAAAGTCAAACCGTGTGGACATCGGTGTGCGTGTGGAACTTCCGGCTGAGATCTTTTCCCATCTGACCGATGAGCTTTACGAGAGTAAGATCGTGTACCGTACGCAGAAGTACGGAGATCTTGTCCGTACCTTCTGTATGAACCCGAAGGGCGCAGTCGTAAATGAGAATACAAACGGCATCGTGACCGTGAACGGACACAGCTATGAAGATGCATCCCGCCAGACCGGGAATACGAATTTTGCGCTTTTAGTAGCAAAGCATTTTTCCGAACCATTTAAAGATTCAAACGGATATGGTGAGAGTATTGCCAGACTGAGCAATATGCTTGGCGGCGGTGTGATCGTCCAGCGGTTCGGTGATCTGATCCGTGGACAGCGAAGCACGGAGAAGCGTATCGCAGAATCCTTTACCGTACCGACGCTGAATGCGGCAGCCGGAGATCTGAGTCTGGTATTACCGAAGCGTATCTTAGACGGAATCATTGAGATGATCTATGCACTCGATAAGGTGGCACCTGGTACCGCAAATGACGATACGTTACTCTATGGTGTAGAAGTGAAGTTCTACAATATGGAGGTAGAGGTTGATGAGAATCTGATGACACACCACAAGGGACTGTACGTGATCGGAGATGGAAGTGGTATCACACATTCCTTATCCCATGCATCGGCAAGTGGTGTCCACGTTGCAAGACAGATCGCAAAAT
>JALERL010000080.1 GCA_022764465.1 Lachnospiraceae bacterium
AATTGCACGTTCCATATCTGCAAGCTCATAGGCGAGTGCATCGGCGTTCTCTCCCTCACGGATCACTTCTGTTTCCCCGGAATCGGTGTATGTGATCGTTGCTTCCCAGGCTCTTGGATACTCCATGATCTCGATGTAGCCTTTTTCGCAGGAGATCATTCCTCGTTTCGGCTGCTTCGAATGCAGGGAAAGCATAACAGACGCCATCTGTCCCTCTCTATTCATCAGCAGTAAGCCTGCCTGTTCATCGACTCCGGTCGGGGCTGGTTTTACCTGAGACAACAACTGATCCGGCTTCTCATCCATAAACCAGCGGATAAACGAGAGTGCGTAGACTCCGATATCAAGCATCGCACCGCCTGCCAGATTCCGGTTGAAGAAACGGTTTTTCATGTCATATTCCTTGAAGCTTCCAAAATTCATTGTAATCAGATTGACTTTTCCAAGCTTTCCAGAATCTAAGATTTCCCTTAACTTCTTATAAAGTGGCATATGATAAATGGTCATTGCTTCTCCAATCACAACTCCTTTTTCATCTGCCAGCGCAATTGCCTCATCCAATTCCGTGCTGTTTAACGTAATCGACTTTTCAACGAGAATATGCTTTCCGTTTGCGATCGCTTCTCTCATAAACTCAATGTGTGTATTATGCGGCGTTGTAATATAGATCACATCAACTTCCGGATCGGTAAATACATCGTTCATCTCATCGTATACTTTTCCGATCTGATACTTTTTGGCAAAATCGACTGCCTTCTGATGTGTCCGGTTTGCAACTGCATAAATATTTTTTCCGTTCTTCTGAAGTGCCTGTGCCATTTCGTTCGCGATTACACCGGTTCCTAATACTGCCCATTTCATCTCCTGCATTCTTCTTTCCTCCTGATTCTGTCAATTTTTATCCATCTTATGATGTCTAATATCCTTTTACCTTAATCTTAGAAGATAGCCCCTTCGCTTTCAAGAGTTTTTTGTAGGATGTAAGCTTCTTCTTCGGCACACGGATCGTTGTGGTCTTCAAAACTCCCTTATATGCATTCTTTGCAACAGTCTTTGTGGTCATTTTGTCAGACTTGATCGTAATTGTTTTTAATTTCTTACATCCCGTAAAAGCATTTGCTCCTATCTTTGTCGTTTTAACTGGAAGTGTAATACCGGTAAGGGAGGTACATCCGTTAAATGCATTTGCTTCCACACTCACCACGTTTTTACCCAATACCACTGTTTTTAACTTCGTTGCACCTCCAAAAGCATATTTTCCGATCGTCTTTACATTACTTCCAACGGTGATCTTTGTTATGGTCTTATTTTTCTTGAATGCACTATCTTCAATCTTTGTAACCTTATATGTAACTTTATTGATCTTTATCGTAGCTGGAATTGTAACCGTTTTTACTTTTTTTGAAACAGGCTCTTTGAAGCTTACTTCCTTTTTCTTTGTATCCGTCACCTTATACTTACCGGACTTCTTATCATCTGTCCTTACCTCTCCCTTTTTCGGGGACTTAGGCTTTGTGACTTTTTTCTTTGGTATAGCTTCTGTCTTTTTCTTGCCACAGTTCTTGCAGGCATATGTCTTTACACCTTCTGCTTTTTCCGTAGCTTTCTTTGTAATCTTTCCCTGATCCCAGCTATGTCCGGTTGCAGCAATTTTCTTTGTTTCGATGACTACACCGCACGTTGTACACCGGTAGGTAATGGAACCCGTTTTTTCACAGGCTGGTTCCACTCTGCTTCCACGATCCTTCACATGGGCTGTTTTTGCAATGATCTTCTGATCCTTTGCAGCATCACAGGCACTGCAATGGATTGATTTTTTTCCTTCCCTTGTACAGGTTGGTGCAACATCTTCTGTATAATTGTTCTCCCACAGATGCTCAATCTTACCACCATCTGCATAATAAAGAATTCCATCCTGACAAAGCTTTTTATCATAGGTACTCCAGTCATCTTCTACGATAAATCCAAGCTTCGACTGGCAGCTTGGATCTGCACTTTCCGGCAGGTTTGCAAGCGGTGTTCCTGTCAAAACAGATGGACAACTTACCGTATTACTCCACACATCCGGGTCAAGTGTCTCGTATATCTTAAGACGGATCTGCCAGATCATATCCTCCATTGTATGTTTCACGGTTAATCCACTATATCTATCCGCTCTCTTTTGTTGATAGATATCTCCATAAATTCCCGCAATGTTATTCAACTCCATACTACCGGTTTTTTCCAGATAGATCGAATTGCCATACATATATAATGTACCGATATTAGAAATTTTCCCTTTTATCAATAACGAGGAACCACCGTATACATTCTCCCAGTATAGATTACCATTCTCTTCTGTAATTGATTTGTTCTGATCCAGATAGAGCGATTTTAGTCCATCTATATTGCCAGCAAGCGTCACCTGATATCCACAGATAAGCTCTACCCCTTCCGCTGTCAGATCCCCACCGGAAAACGTCATTCCTTCGAGAATCAGCTTGTAGTTATTGCCCTTCAAGCTCATCTTTTTGGACAGCAGCTTTGTATTCAGTGCCAGAACCGTATCTGACCGCAGAGAAATATCCGCTGCTTCTAACAACAGGGCATAATTCTGACCTTCCTTATTACAGATCCTGACCGCAGAAAGTGTGGCTGCTCCCGGAAGTGCATCAAGTACCACATCCCGTTCCAGCATGATCTGCAAATATCCGCTTTTGCCTTCTATTGCCTGATTCAGGTCTGTGATATTCCTGAATGTTCCCAGTTCCTCTGATAGCTGTGTATACTGTCCATCTGAATACAAGACTGCTGTCATGCACTCAGTTTCCTCGTAGACAGGATATAAAATGACCTCACCTGCCGCACTTTTTACATATTTTGATCCTGCTTGATATACCGTTCCTGTACCGTCTTCCGTCTCTGACCATCCGATAAAGCTCTTATTCCCAATATTCTGAACCGGACATTCCGGCAGGGAAAGAAACGCTCCCTTTTGCAGGGAAACACTGTAGCTGTCTGTCCCTAGTGCAAAGGTAACCATTCCGGCTGCATCCTCTAATGTAACGGATATATCCGTAGCTCCTGAACTGATCTTAATATTTTTCCGGTAGGTTTTGTCTCCAACTGTAATATTGGCTGCATAAGTTCCGTTCGATAACGGCTCCGTTGTGACTGATGTTCTTCCATTCAGATCCGCTGTAAAAGAAGTATTCCACTCATTCATAACAAGATCATTATAAGCTTCTCCAAGCGGTGATATTTTCTGATTCCGGTAGCTAAATCCGAGCTGTCCATGTGGATAACAGGTTGCATGAAAGCCCTCTGTGCTCTTATGCGCATAAAAAGCAGTTAAAATATAATACGCATAATCGTAGGCAAATTCCTCTTCTGCCTTGGAAAGAAATCCTGCCGTCATATATCCCGGATTGTCCTCTCCATAATTTCCAATATCATCCCCATTCTCTGAATATGGATGATTCAGCCAGTAGCAGAATTCCGTTACCCATGTTTTTTCTCCAACAGCTTCTGTCTCATCTAACATCTCCCACACTTCCTGCGGTGTTGTACAATATCCGAACCAGCTTGAGAACTGGGAACCAAACAGCCGGATAAGCACCTTTTTACCCGGATATGTCTCCGCTTTCCCCAAAGCCTCTAAAATCTTCATATTATAATCATAATGTCCTTCTGCATCTAACGTATATCCCTTAAAAACTGCATCGTTATAATATAGGGTGAGTAAATCTGAGGTATAACCACAATCCGGTGTTATCGTACTATCCCAGGCTGCCTGTGCCGTTTCTGCCCATTCTGCAATCAGCTTTGCCGTTTCCTCTGGAGGCGTAAGCTCCATTTCCTTCAGATAGCTGACTAAAGCTGCAAGCTTCTCATTATTGGTTCCATTTGCAACACCTTTTTCCTCTAAAACCGAAGCAATCGTTTCCTTTGATATACCTGTTCCGTCACTGCCGTATATAAGTTTAAAGAAATCCGTACTGTAAAATGCTTCGTTTACAACAGCCCACACCTTTACCACACCGGCATATTCCGTTACTTCTTCCCGGATATGATCCTTGATCATCTGATTGAAGCCTTCCGGTGTATAACTGTCAGACAGTACATATGCAACAACGGAATCATACATCGTCGTACTGGCAGAATTGTAACGCATACTTCCGAATGCAGGGTATATAATCGGCTGTGCAACCCTTGTGACTCCATTTTCTTCCATTAACGTTGTGCCATCCTTTAAATATGTTGTATTTCCGGAAGACGATGTCTCAAAATTATATTCTCCCTGATGGGATGGGTCATAGCTTTCCCATCCAAATGCATCATATTCAATGATCACATTCCCCTGTAACGGATACTCTTGATTTTCCCAGTAGGTCAGCTTTCCATCATCATTAAGCATTACTCCATTATTTCCACGTCCAAACAGATAATCATAATCTGATAATTTCAGATCCACACGATCTGCCTTTACTGCATTTCCATTCTCATCCACAAAATGTAGCTGCGGTGTCTGCTTTCTGTTACGTTCAATCATAGCCAGTGCCTGCTGATACCACGCACTGTTTCGATGTCTCCAGGCAAAATTATAAGTATCATTTTTCTCGTCTAATTCGCCCTGTGTCATATTTTCCCTTGTATCATCAAACTCGATGGATACCGCCTGACCGTCCTTCACCAGTCTTGTTGCATTACATTCCTGATCAAACGTAACATTTCCGGTGTCCTTACACTCGTATTCTTCACAAGTCAGCCTGCCATAGGCATAACGTTTCACGATCACCGGACATTGAATCGTCAGATGGCGAATTGTGCAGTCGCCCTTTATCACCAGAACAACATTTTCCTGATTTTCATTTCCTGTAATACACATCGTCCCATCCAGATCAAAATCAGTCAGTGTGATCTGATTTTCATCCACCTGATAGAACTCCTCACCCGGCAATTCACCTGTAATCTTAGCCAAACTATCCAGTCCATCTATATTCTGTTGTGTATCGTATTGCACTGAAATTGTTGTACAAAAGTACCCATTGTCTATATCTGCTGCCTGATAGGTTACTGTATGATCTGTGCATAGCTGTTTTCCGTCTTCACATTCTGTTACTTTATACTTTCCATCCATGGTCTGAAATGGAATAACGGTTCCATCATTCCTGACAATTCTGGCATCTTCGACCATTACTGTAACCGGATCATCTGCCTTCGCATTGACCTTTTGAATCCCTATGAAATGATTGATAAAAGTGGCATCTCCGGCAAGATCATCCGGCTTATAAAGGTGCCACTTCACCTCTTTTTGCTCCCCGCCATATATTTTCTGCGTATCCGACCATCCATTATTATTACCGGTAAGTGGAACATATTGCAATGACACGCCTCGTTCATCTGCCTTTAAGAAGGGCTGTGCGGCTGACGCCTCTATCTTCGCCAGACCTATAACTGCCAGGCACAAAAATGATACGATCAACATCCCGAAAGGCTTTCTTATTTTCATACACAGTCCTCCATCTCTTCCTTATTATAAAAATAGTGGATTGTCGCAAAACAAACATTTTACACTGATTATTCTACACTACAATCCACTGATGATCTGTTTTTATTATATCAAAACCGGAGGCTTATGAACAGAGAAATACTCATTAAAATCAGAACCACCAGCTTAGCTGGTGGTTTGCTCTGTCCCTGTAAGGGACTATTACCGGCTTGGACCTCAAAGGTCCTACGAAAATAAGAGCCCCAACCGCACCTTATCCCCGGCTAGTCCTTTCAAGGACTTTTTTTATT
>JALERL010000081.1 GCA_022764465.1 Lachnospiraceae bacterium
TATATCAGATGTTTCATTGCTTGTCAACAACTTTTTTATTTTCTTTGTTATGTCCTGTCGGACACAACTTCTACATGATAGCATGTGTATCATATATTGTCAAGACCTTTTTCAATTTCCATCGGGGTACTTTTCCCAAAGTAGTTACCGTCTGTTCCTTTTCCAAAGCCCCACCAGACGCTTGTTCTCTGCGCGGTGGAGTTTTATAATAGCACGATATTTTGGGTGTGTCAATCATATTTCGACGCTTTTTGCAAAGTAAGTCTATTCTACATTTCCCAATATATTGTCTGAATTTTTCGTACAATTATAACAACTTCAGTGTACTTACTGTATTGCCCGCACTGCCTCTTTTACATTGCTAACTCCGACTAAATGGATACCTTCCGTTTCCCGGATCGTATCTAAACATACCTTTGGCAGAATACAGGTGGTAAATCCTAACTTCTTTGCTTCCTGAATACGCTGCTGTGCCATACTGACTGCACGCACTTCCCCACTTAGGCCTACTTCACCAAAACAGATTGTTTTCTCGTCAATCGGCAGTTCCTTATAGCTCGATACGATCGCGAGTACAATGCCAAGGTCGATCGCCGGCTCATTCATACGGATTCCACCTGCTATATTGACGTAGGCATCGCAGGAGGATAAAGACATTCCTAATCTTTTTTCCAATACAGCCATCAAAAGATTCACACGGTTAAAATCCGTTCCTGCTGCCGTTCTTCTTGGCATTCCAAAGTTGCTGTGACACACAAGCGCCTGTATCTCTAACAGGATTGGTCTGGTGCCTTCCATTGAACATGCCACAACCGAACCGGATGCTCCCTCCGGCTTGCCGCTTAACATATACTCCGACGGATTCTCAACTTCACGCAGACCTTCATTCTGCATCTCAAATACGCCAATCTCATTGGTAGAGCCAAAACGGTTCTTCACACCACGTAAGATCCTGTACGCTGCATGCCTGTCTCCTTCAAAATAAAGCACCGTATCTACCATATGTTCAAGCACACGCGGTCCTGCAACAACACCTTCCTTTGTCACATGGCCTACAATAAAAATCGTGATCTCCAGCTTTTTTGCAATCTGCATCAGGATTCCGGTAGATTCCCTTACCTGTGACACACTTCCCGGTGCGGAAGAGATGCCTTCATTATACATCGTCTGTATCGAATCGATAATGACGACCTCCGGCTTTTCCCTGCGGATCACATCCTGTATGGTATCCAGATTCGTCTCACACAGCAGGGATAACGATTCTCCAAATTCCCCGATCCGCTGTGCACGGATCTTGATCTGCCACAAGGACTCCTCTCCGGAAATATATAATACTTTTACCTTCTGTTCGGACAGCTTCTGACATACCTGTAAAAGCAGGGTTGACTTTCCGATTCCCGGATCTCCTCCGACAAGCACCAGCGATCCCTTTACGATCCCTCCGCCTAACACGCGGTCAAGCTCTGCAATAGAGGTCGATAAACGATTCTCATCCTGCGCTTCGATCGCAGCAAGCTTTGTCACCTTTGCCTCCGATTCACGCTTCACTTTTCCGACAGCACCCTTGTCTATCACTTCTTCCACGAAGGTATTCCATTCCTTACAGCCCGGACACTGCCCCATCCATTTCGATGATTCATATCCACAGGACTGACAAAAATACACTGTTGTTTTTCCTTTTGCCATTCCAATCTCCTTTCCTTAAAGTGTGCGCCTGCTTTTACTGTATAGGGAATTCCAAAAGATTTTCCTATACAGTAAGAAAAAAGAATCCTGCATAACAGGATTCTCTTTCCGCTCTTCCCTTTTGAACCACTTATGAAAGCTTAACCACCTTAACAGAAACCGGTGTTCCCTCATTCAGCTCTACACTTAAAGTCAGCTTGCCGCCAAGATTCGTCTTCATCTCACCAACATTGTTGCCATCTACTTCAATCTTATAATCTGCTTCTTCCTGTAAGCCAAGTGTGATCTCAGCATCTTCCGGTCCTTCTACCTGAAACTCCACACCTGCTTCTGTTGCAGTCATATGTGCGACTGCTGTTCCCGGAACTGACTCATATACGAACATTCCGTTCTTCTCTAACTTTGTAATCTCACGAAAGGTCTTTACCTTAAAAAGATCTCCGCCATGTTCAAAATTATCCAGCTTAGACTTACTGCCTAAGGTATAATCTCCAAAACTAATTGTACCGTCTGCCTCTGAACGAATCAACTCGCTAACTACAGCCATCTGCTTGTCCTCCTATAGCTTTATCTCGACCGGCTCCTGCCGGCTTCTTGTTATTCATTACACTTATTATAGCTTATTTTTTTCTGTTTTTCTAGGTATTTCTTGCAATTACGGATGTTTTTATTTCCTGTTTTACAAGGCGCACTTCTACTGTATCTCCTTCTCTGATCTTACCGGCGATCAGTTCCTCTGCAAGCAGATTTTCCAGCTTATTTTGTATCATGCGGCGCAGTGGTCTTGCTCCATACTTTGGATCATAGGCTTCCTTTGCAATATAGGTTTTGACATTTCCCTTTACCTGCAAAGTGATATTCATCTGCTTCTTGCAGCGGTCGATCAGCTTATCCATTAAGAGCGTAACAATCTTCTTCATATCCTCCTGATTCAATGCCCGGAATACGATTGTCTCATCAATACGGTTTAAGAACTCCGGCTTGAAGATCCGTTTTACTTCTTCCATGACACCATTTTTCATGTACTCATAATTCTGTTTCTCATCATCGCTGGCTGCAAATCCAAGCTTTTTCGGCTCTACGATCGATTTTGCCCCTGCATTCGACGTCATAATGATAATTGTATTCTTGAAATCTACTCTTCTGCCCTGTGCATCGGTAATCCTTCCATCGTCTAATACCTGTAAAAGGACATTAAATACATCCGGATGTGCTTTTTCGATCTCATCAAACAAGATCACGGAATATGGATTTCTCCGCACTTTCTCACTGAGCTGTCCACCTTCCTCATAGCCTACATATCCCGGCGGTGAACCGATCATCTTCGATACACTGTGCTTCTCCATATACTCCGACATATCTACACGGATCATTGCCTGTTCATTGCCAAAAACCGCCTCTGCCAATGCCTTGGTGATCTCTGTCTTACCGACACCGGTCGGTCCTAAAAACAGGAAGGAACCGATCGGACGGTTCGGATCCTTTAATCCTACTCTGCCTCTCCGTACTGCCTTTGCTACTGCACTGACAGCCTCTTCCTGTCCGATCACACGCTTATGCAGAATCTTCTCTAAACGGGCAAGCCGTGCTGCTTCGCCCTCCGTAAGCTTCTTTACCGGAATCTTTGTCCAGCCGGACACCACTTCTGCGATCTCTTTTTCTCCAACAACAAGCTTTTTACGGTCTGCATCCTTATGATACTTCTTCACCAGCTTCTCACGCTGTTTTTTTGCCTCTGCACACTGCTTTTTCGCTTCACCGGCATCCTCATAACGCCCTGCCTTTAAGGCAGCTTCCAATTCCTCTTCCAGTTCTCTTTCACGATCCTCTAATTCCCGGATATGCTCCGGCATCCGAAATCCGTCTAAACGCACCTTCGATGCTGATTCATCCATCAGATCGATCGCCTTATCCGGTAAAAACCGGTCATTGATATAACGTGCAGACATGGTAACTGCTGCACGGATTCCTTCATCTGAAATCGTCACATGATGATGCTTCTCATATTCGCTTCGTAATCCCTCTAAGATCTCAACTGCCTGTTCTTCCGTTGGTTCTTCTACTGTCACCGGCTGGAAACGACGCTCTAATGCAGCATCCTTCTCAATATACTTCCGGTATTCTTCGATCGTGGTTGCACCGATCAGCTGGATCTCTCCACGCGCAAGCGATGGCTTTAAAATATTCGATGCATCAATTGCACCTTCTGCACCTCCGGCACCAATGATCGTGTGAAGCTCATCTATAAAAAGTAACACATTTCCTGCCTGCGTCACTTCCTGGATCACCTTTTTGATACGTTCCTCAAACTCACCACGATACTTCGAGCCTGCTACCATTCCGGACATATCCAGTGTTACCACACGCTTATTCATAACAGTCTCCGGCACAAGACCTGACACAATACGCTCTGCAAGTCCCTCTACAATCGCCGTCTTACCAACTCCCGGCTCACCGATCAGACATGGATTGTTTTTACTTCTGCGGCTTAAGATCTGTATCACACGCGCAATCTCATGTTCTCTGCCAACAACCGGATCTAACATACCCTCTGCGGCTAATCTGGTAAGATCTCTGGAATACTGGTCTAATGTCGGTGTCATCTGTGCAGACCTGCGCTTTCCGTTCTTTAATGCCTGTATCTCTTCCTTAAATGCTGCTCCGTCCTCACCCATGGCGATCAAAGTCTCTGCGTAAAGCTTCTGTATGTTGACACCTAACGTATTCAGCAAACGCACTGCAACACAGTCAGACTCCTTTAATAAAGCAAGTAACAGATGTTCTGTTCCTATCTCATCGCATACAAAGCGTTCTGCTTCCTGCTCAGATACTTCCAGTACATGTGCAATTCTTGGGGAAAATCCCTTCTTATCAAGAATCTGAACCGATGAAGATGGTGCAATCAGATCCTCGATCAGTTCTAATAATTTTTCTTCCTCTACCCCAGCATCCATAAGCACACAGGCAGCTACGCCGGTCGCTTCCTTTAATAAGCCAACCAGTAAATGCTCTGTTCCTATATAATTATGGTGCATCATCTTTGAGACCTTTTCGGTAAGCTCTAATACTTTCTTTGCTTTTTTCGTATATGGTCTATGCATAATTGCCTCCTGCTGCCTTTCTTTTTACAGATCATTCAGATCCATAATCTCAATATCCTCAGATACGGATGAATCTACATCATCTATGGTCGTTCCTTCATCCACAAGCTTCTCTTCTTCATCGTAGAAATCATCATTATCATCAAAGATATCTTCTTTTTTTCCAAATCTCTTCTTTTTGGACTTCTTCGCTTTTTTCTTCTTCCGCAGAGTCGGTTCCTCTTCAAAATCCATAAACTCTTCTTCATCATCATCAAAGAAGGTATCGTCTTCGTCCTCTTCCTGCGGAACCGGCTTTTTCTTTTCTTCCTTTGTCTTCTTTTTCTTAACGATTACTGGTTCTTCTTCAAATTCTTTCTCAACCTCATCCGGCATATCATCATCATTTTCTTCTGCCTCATGCTTTGCATGCCGGGATGACTTATGGTTATCTTCTTCAAAATCATCCTCGTCATCAAAGATCTCATCCTCATCTCTTCTGCCGCGGATCAGCAGATTGATAATGACGATCAGACAGATTGCAAGCGCAATGATCAGTCCTGCGATCAGCTTTGTATCTTTGTTCTTAAGTGCGGTATATTTATCATTCAGTTCTGAATACGACTTCTGTAAAAACTGATATTCATCACTCGCTGTCACATCGGAAGTATCTTCTTCTGTATTCCCCTCCGGTGTCACATTTGCAGCTGCCTCTGTATTACCTGCCTGCTGTGTGTCAGATGCTTCCGTATCCTGAGGTGTAGTATCCGGTGTCTCTGCATCCGGTGCTGCCGCATCGCTTTGATCCTGCGCCGGTGCTGCTGCATCTGTATCTACTGCCGCACTGCTTTTGGTCACATTGATTGTGTAGGTTGCGAGATTGCCATTTTCTGCCGCAACCACGATCTTGATCACATTCTGTCCTTCCTTCAGATCTGTGTTACCCGTGATCGACTGTATCGTTGCGGAACTATCGGAAACAACTGCATCTACATCAATGCTGTTCGTATCCGCACCAACAGTTGCCGAATACTTAACGTTGTTATACACAAATGCAGGGGATAGCGTACCCTCGGACAGTTTCAACGACTTCAAGGAATTATCTGCCGACTTCGGTGTCTGTGCCTCTTCTTCCACCTTCGTATCAGCTCCGGTTGTATCGGTTGTCTTTGTTGCCGTTGCTCCTGCATCTATTCCTGTTGTAAGCAGACATGCCATACAAACGGCTGCCGCCATTGCCTTTTTCCAGTTTTTCATCTTGTACATTTCCATTCTCCTTAGATTCACACACTTTCAAAACCATTTTTCGAATAGTCTTATTATAGGTAACTCTTGAAATTGCGTCAACCTATATCACAGAATTTTCAGCGTTTTTTAAGAATTAAATTCTCCTATTTCAGACACCGGAATTTCCGATTGCCCAGGCACAAAAGATGCAGCGAAATTTTACGAAACAACTTTTGACACCACAATCCTTTATCAGATATAATAGATACATATCTAAAAATAAAAAGGGGATTCGATATGAAAAAACACATTCTGCCGGTTTTACTTTGTATAGCAAGTGTACTTTCCGGCTGTAACACGCAATCCGCTGTGCCTCCTTCCAGTCAGCCAGAAACTGAGACAGTCCAGACACAGCCTTCTTCCAAGTCTGCAACGCAAAATTCACTGCAAGCAGATAATCCGGCCGCAGCACAGATCATCGAACAGAACTTTTCCGATCATGGAATCACGGATTACGAATCCGTTGATCTCTCTTCCATGGAAGAATCCGCAGGTGTCTCACTTTCCGACTATGTGTGCTACCGCTTTTTCTATCCCAGCGATGGATTAAAGATCGAGGCATACTTAACTGCCCCGAAGGATCAGATCCGCACAGATCAGCCTGCGCCCTGTCTGATCTACAACCATGGCGGCAATCAGGACTATGGTGCACTCTCACCTGCGGATACCAGCTATTATGCATACCAGTTTCACACGATCTGTATTGCAACCAATTACCGTAGCTGTGGTCAGAGTGAAGGAAAGGATCAATTTGGTGGGGATGATGTAAATGATGTCATCCATCTGATCGATCTGTGTGAAGCCTTTGCTTATATGGACAACACACAGCTGAACATGATCGGTATGTCCCGCGGTGGCATGATGACTTATGAAACACTGCGCGAGGATTCCCGCATCCACCGTGCGATCGTTGTTTCCGGTGTTACTGACTGCACCATGACCTATAACGACCGTGCCGATATGTCCTCCCTGTTAAAAGAACTGATCGGCGGAACACCGGAGGAACTGCCGGAAGAATATGAGAAACGCTCCGCAACCTGTTTTGCGAATGAGATCCATACACCACTTCTGATCTTTCATACCACCGGTGATGATAAAGTGTCGATCGAACAGGCAAAAAAACTGACCGCATTATTTGATCAGTATGGCAGCGATTATCAGTTTATCTCCTTCGATTCGGACGTACATTGTGACCTGCGGGAAGAAGATATGCAGACCATCCATGATTTTCTGACACAGAAATAATCTTTTTCTATTCTTCTATAAGGGTTAGGGTATCAAAAGATGTTTTAGAAAAATTAAAGGAGCAAAATGCACAAAATATGTAAAGCAAACTTTATTTGCGTTTTTAGCTCGAATGAAATCCACTGCTTACGAAAACCACAAGTGAAGCCTTTGCTGAGCTTGTATGGTTGTAATTGGCAGTTAGTTCACGATGAGCGTTGCAAATGTTTGCGGAACATCTTTTGTGCATTTTGTTAATTACAAAGTTTGAAAACATCTGTTGATACCTAATCCTATAAGCAAAAAGCGATCCTATCCTTTTGAGATAGAATCGCTTTTGTATATCATGACGCCTGATCAAACTGTGAATTATACAGATCCGCGTAGAAGCCTCCCTGCGCAAGCAGATCGTCATGTGTACCCTGCTCAATGATGTCTCCGTCCTTCATGACAAGGATCAGATCCGCATCACGGATCGTAGAAAGACGATGTGCAATGACAAAGCTGGTTCTGCCTTTCATCAGATTATCCATTGCCTTCTGGATCCGGATCTCGGTACGGGTATCTACGGAAGATGTTGCTTCATCGAGGATCAGTACCGGATTGTCAGCTAAGATCGCACGTGCAATCGTAAGCAGCTGCTTTTGTCCCTGCGAAACATTGCTTGCATCCTCGTTTAACTCCATCTGGTATCCACCCGGAAGTGTCTGGATAAAATGATGTGCATGTGCTGCCTTAGCAGCTGCAATCACTTCTTCATCCGTCGCATCTAATCGTCCATAACGGATATTTTCCATGATCGTTCCCTTGAATAACCAGGTATCCTGTAAGACCATTCCAAACGCATCCCGCAGATCACGACGGTTAAAGTCACGGATGTCATGGCCATCTAAGCGGATGCTTCCGCTGTTTACATCGTAAAAACGCATCAGAAGCTTCACCATCGTGGTTTTTCCTGCTCCAGTCGGTCCGACAATCGCAATCTTCTGTCCCGGCTTTACATCTGCAGAAAAGTCATCGATAATGATCTGATCCGGATTGTAGCCAAAGTGCACATGGGAGAAGGAAACAGCACCGGTAATCCCATCGGTAGAAACCGGATTCTCTACAACCTGTTCTTCCTCTTCTTCCCCAAGGAATTCAAATACACGCTCAGAAGCTGCTGTCATGGACTGCACCTGGTTAATGACCTGTGCGATCTGCTGGATCGGCTGTGTAAAGCTCTTTACATACTGGATAAATGCCTGAATATCACCGATTCCGATCGTGCCACGGATTGCTAAGAGTCCACCGGAGATTGCCACACCTGCATATCCAAGGTTACCGACAAATACCATGATCGGCTGCATCATTCCGGATAAGAACTGTGACTTCCATGCAGATTCATATAAGACATCGTTTGTTTTGTTAAAGCTGTCTACCGTTTCTTTTTCCTTATTGAATGCCTTGATTACAAGATGTCCGCTGTAAGTCTCTTCCACCTGTCCATTGATATGTCCTAAGTATTCCTGCTGTGTGCGGAAATGCTTCTGTGAGAACTTGACAACCAGTGATACCAAAACAGCAGAAACCGGCAGGATCACAAGTGCGATCAGTGTCATAAGCGGTGAGATTGATAACATCATAACCAATACACCGATCAGTGTTGCAACCGAGGTAATGATCTGTGTGATACTCTGGTTTAATCCCTGTCCTAAGGTATCTACATCATTCGTGATCCTTGAGAGCACTTCACCATAGGTACGGCTCTCAAAATACTTCATCGGCATGCGGTTGATCTTCTCTGAGATCTCTTTACGCAGACGATAGCAGATCTTCTGTGTGACAGAAGTCATGATCCAGCCCTGGAAGAAGCTGAAGATCGTACTTGCCAGATAAAGTCCGAGTGTAAAAAGAAGGATCTTTGCAATATAATCAAAATCAATTCCACCGGTACCTGCGATCTTTTTCATCAGACCTTCTGCCAATGCGGTGGTTGCCTTACCCATGATTTTTGGTCCGGCAACGGAAAATACGGTCGATACTGCTGCAAAGATCATTACGATCACAATGGCGATCTTATATCTTCCAATATATGCTAACAGTTTTTTCATCGAACCTTTAAAGTCCTTTGCTTTTTCACCAGGCATCATCGGTCCACGTCCCATTGGACCGCGTCGTCTCTGTGGTGTCTTAAACTGTGTTTCATTTTCATTACTCATGAGCGGCTTCCTCCTTTCCGTTTTCCATTCCAAGCTCTTTTTCGGAAAGCTGGGATTTTGCAATCTGCTGGTATACTTCGCAGCCTGCTAACAGTTCTTCATGTGTTCCCTTTCCAACGATCCGTCCATCATCTAAGACTAAGATCTGGTCAGCATGTAAGATCGTACTGATTCGCTGTGCAACGATCAATACGGTTGCATCCTTTACCTTTTCTGCCAGTGCTTTCCGAAGTGCCGCATCGGTCTTCATATCGAGTGCGGAGAAGCTGTCATCAAAGACAAACAGCTTCGGCTGCTTTGCAATGGCACGTGCGATCGAAAGACGCTGCTTTTGTCCACCGGAAACATTTGTTCCACCCTGTGCGATTGCACTCTCATACCGATCTGTCTTGGTATCAATAAATTCGGTTGCCTGTGCAATTTCTGCTGCCTCACGGATCTCATCATCGGTCGCATCCGGCTTACCGAAGCGGAGGTTCGATGCGATCGTTCCTGAAAACAGGACACCCTTTTGCGGTACAAAACCGATTTCTTCACGAAGTTCCTCTAAGGAGATATTGCGGATGTCCTCGCCATCTAAGGTAATACATCCATCTGTCACATCATAAAAACGCGGGATCAGATTTACCAGTGTTGACTTTCCACATCCGGTACTTCCTATAATCGCAGTTGTCTTACCCGGTACTGCCTCAAAATCAATATCTTCTAAGACATCTGCATCTGCACCCGGATAACGGAAGTTTACATGCGAAAACTGTAACACACCCTTGTGTGCTGCAAGCTTCTTTGGCTCCTCTGCATTATGGATCGAAGATTCTGTTTTCATAACTTCATCGATTCGGTCTGCTGCAACTCCGGCACGCGGTAACATGATAGACATCATGCTTAACATTAAAAATGACATAACAATCTGCATTGCATATGTGATAAATGCAGTCATCGCTCCTACCTGTAAGTTACCACTGTCAATCTTATGTGCAGCAACCCATACGATCAGGAGGGTGATACTATACATGATCATCATCATACCAGGCATCATAAAGGTCATGACACGGTTTGTAAATAACTGTGTTTTCGTCAGATTCTTATTGGCTTCATCGAATCGTTTTTCCTCTGTCTTTTCCCGGCCAAATGCACGGATAACAGAAAGTCCGGTTAAGATTTCTCTTGATACCAGATTGACATTATCCACAAGCTTCTGCATGATCTGAAACTTCGGCATGGCAACGGATACCAGTAACAGTACAAATCCAAGGATCACAAGCACTGCCAGCGCAATGATCCATCCCATTCCGGCTCCGGTCTGATAAACCTTCAAGATTCCTCCGATACCAATGATCGGTGCATAGAGGATCATACGAAGCATGATCGCTGTCACCATCTGGATCTGCTGGATATCATTCGTACTTCTCGTGATTAAGGATGCCGTTGAAAACTGGTCGATTTCTGCATTCGAAAAGCTTACGACCTTTTCAAAGATTCCTCGTCTAAGATCCCTGCCGACACCGGCACCAACCTTTGATGCAAGGAAACCAACTCCGGTTGCTGCAATA
Source organism: Lachnospiraceae bacterium (assembly GCA_022764465.1). Classification (GTDB taxonomy): domain Bacteria; phylum Bacillota; class Clostridia; order Lachnospirales; family Lachnospiraceae; genus Roseburia_C. The sequence goes on from JALERL010000081.1 coordinate 11,032, forward strand.
AGCATCAGCAATGCAATACCAAACATCTTCGCACCCTCTGTCCACAGGTACTTCGTCTGGACGTCATCGATATCCACACCCGCATCCTTATCACAGGCAATGGCATAGGCAACACCCATAGAGGATAAGGTATTGCTTCCGACCGATTCCGTCATCTCTTCTAACTTTTTCCTTGACTGGTTGATGGCATCGTCTGTCATCTGTCCGTTGTCAATCAGCTGCTTGATCATCGGACGCATATCGACATAAGTGACCATATTTCCATCATCATCTTCGGCTTCAAAGCTCTTAAGATCCATCTGCATCATCGTCATGATATCGTCTAAAGACATATCCTTGATCTGATCTGCCATCGCCTTCGTCTGCTCGTTCTGCTGCATGGACTGTGCAAGCATATCCTTAAAATCGCTTTCACTCATGTTTGCCATCTTATATGTCATAACGATGGATGTCATCAGTTCGTCATCTAAGGTATCGAGTTCTTTCTCACTATCCACATTACGCTCGTAGATATCATCATCACCCAGCGTATAGCTGTCCTGCCAGGTCTTAGATTCCTCATCCGTCATAAACATAGATGCCAGTTCAAACTCTTCCTTTATAATCTTCTCCGGCAAGATATGTTCTACACCATTATCCTGGATTCCCACATCAATGATATCCGAGGTATACTGTGGCAGGGAGAGATCTCCAAATGCCTGAACCGCCAGCAGAAGTATAATCGGAATAATCATATACCAGTAGGGTATCATGTTTTTAAATATCTTTTTCATTCTCTGCCTCATCCTTTCTGGTCTTATAGTTTCGTTTTGCAATTTCCTGTTCAGATAGTTCGAGGATCTTCTTCATATAAAAGATCAGCTGCTCCATGTTCGCTTCTCCCAGACCACCGAATACTGCATCTGAAAACTCACGCATAATCTGCTCACATTCCTTCATATAGGAAATTCCCTTTTCCGTCAGCTTTACATACGTGTTTCTCCTGTCTTTCGTATCTACGGTACGTACAATGCACCCCTTTTCTTCCAGACTCTTCAGACTTCGTGAAACCGCCGGTGGTGCTACATGGACATGGTTTACAATATCCGATACCGTAATACAGTCTCTTCCATCTGCAGGTCTTGCATGAAGAACCATGCTCAGAATTCCAAATTCTCCCTGCGTCAATCCATCCGGAAGCATCGCTCCAAAGTTCAGTCTCTTAAAAGTATGCATAATACGGAACAGTTCATAATAACTGTTTTTTTCTCCGCAATCACATTTTCCTTTCATCTCTTTCACTCCTTCTCTGTCAATACTTAACATTGTTAATTATTAACAGGTGATACCTAGCATAACACCACACTTTTTAAATGTCAATGTTTCAAATCTAAAGTTTTTCTAAACTGCTGTATACGGAATCCTATGCAGAATCAGAACCACCAGCTTAGCTGGTGGTTTGCTCTGTCCCTGTAAGGGACTATTACCGGCTTGGACCTCAAAGGTCCTACGAAAATAAGAGCCCCAACCGCACCTTATCCCCGGCTAGTCCTTTCAAGGACTTTTTTTATT
>JALERL010000085.1 GCA_022764465.1 Lachnospiraceae bacterium
CGGCTCATCTAAGATTAAGACATTGGATGCCATGATCATCATACGGGAGAGCAGGACACGGACTTCTTCTCCACCGGAGAGGACACGCATCTTTTTCATGCCATCTTCACCTGCAAAAAGCATTCTGCCAAGGAATCCACGTACATAGGTAGCATCTTTGATCTCGGAGAACTGTGTCAGCCAGTCGGTGATCACAAGGTCTGTATCGAAGATCTCGGTATTGTCCTTCGGGAAGTAAGACTGGGAAGTGGTGACACCCCATTTATAACTTCCTTCATCCGGCTCCATTTCTCCGGCAAGGATCTTGAATAAGGTTGTTTTTGCAAGTTCATTGCTGCCGACGAAAGCAACCTTGTCATCATGACCTAAGATAAAGGATACATTGTCAAGGATCTTAACACCATCGATCGTCTTGCTGATTCCATCTACGGTTAAGACTTCGTTACCGATCTCACGCTGTGGACGGAAGTCAATGTATGGATACTTACGGCTGGACGGACGGATCTCGTCAAGCTCGATCTTCTCTAATGCTTTCTTACGGGAGGTAGCCTGTTTGGACTTGGAAGCATTCGCGGAGAAACGGGAGATGAATTCCTGTAATTCCTTGATCTTTTCTTCCTTTTTCTTATTGGCTTCCTTCATCTGTTTTACAAGAAGCTGGCTGGACTCATACCAGAAGTCATAGTTTCCGGCATAGAGCTGGATCTTGCCATAATCGATGTCTGCGATCGAAGTACATACCTTATTTAAGAAGTAACGGTCATGGGATACAACGATAACCGTATTTTCAAAGTTGATCAGGAATTCCTCTAACCATGCGATCGCATCTAAGTCTAAATGGTTCGTCGGCTCGTCGAGCAGGAGGATATCCGGATTACCGAATAATGCCTGTGCAAGTAAGACCTTGACCTTGGTTGCACCCGGCAGATCCTTCATGATCGCATAGTGATCCTCGGTAGGGATACCAAGACCGTTTAAGAGCATGGCAGCATCGGACTCTGCATTCCATCCGTCCATCTCGGCAAATTCGCCTTCCAGTTCACTGGCACGGATTCCGTCTTCGTCTGTGAAGTCCTCTTTTGCGTAGATCGCATCCTTTTCCTTCATAATATCATAGAGACGCTTATTTCCCATGATAACAGTATCTAATACCGGATATTCGTCATACTTGAAGTGATCCTGCTGTAAGAAGGAAAGACGCTGTCCCGGTGTGATGACAACTTCACCGCTGGTAGATTCAAGCTGACCGGATAAGATCTTTAAAAAGGTAGATTTTCCGGCTCCGTTTGCTCCAATCAGACCATAGCAGTTGCCTTCTGTGAATTTAATATTAACGTCTTCGAAGAGGGCTTTTTTACCCAACCGTAAGGTTACGTTATTTGCACTGATCATAACTTAATTGATTCCTTTCTTTCTATAATATATATCAAAACATAACACATCAATTTATCATTGTATCGTAAAATCAGTATTTTGCAAGTGTTTTTACGGCTCAGAGGGATTTTTTATGGAAGTTTCAGATCCTTATTATGAAAATACAGGAAAAATGATAGGATATTGTACTTTGTTTCGTACAGTTTGAAATCTTTACAATCGACAAATTAAATGATAAAATGAGTCTTAAGTCGCAAAGACATATTATTTTATTTACAATCATAAGGAGGAATACAAATGTCCAGAGCAAAACAGTCAATGGATGGTAACACAGCAGCAGCTCATGTAGCTTATGCGTTTACAGATGTTGCAGCTATTTACCCAATTACCCCATCCAGCCCAATGGCAGATACTGTTGATCAGTGGTCAGCAGCAGGACAGGAGAACATCTTCGGCAATCAGGTTAAGGTTGTAGAGATGGAATCAGAAGCAGGAGCAGCAGGTGCCGTTCACGGATCTCTTGCAGCAGGTGCTTTAACAACAACATTTACAGCTTCCCAGGGTCTTTTATTAATGATCCCTAACATGTACAAAATCGCTGGTGAGCAGCTTCCATGTGTATTTGATGTATCCGCACGTACAGTTGCTACACAGTCCTTAAATATTTTCGGTGATCACAGTGACGTATACGCTTGTCGTCAGACAGGTTTTGCTATGTTATGTGAGACAAACCCACAGGAAGTTATGGACTTAAGCCCGGTTGCACATTTATCTACAATCGAAGGCAAAGTTCCATTCATCAACTTCTTCGATGGTTTCCGTACATCCCACGAGATCCAGAAGATTGAGAAATGGGATTATGCAGATCTCAAAGAGATGTGCAACATGGATGCAGTTAAGGCTTTCCGTGCACATGCACTGAATCCGGAGCATCCTGCAATGCGTGGTTCCCACGAGAACGGTGACGTTTTCTTCCAGCATCGTGAGGCATGTAACACAGCTTACAACGAGTTACCGGCTATCGTAGAGAAATACATGGCTAAGGTTAACGAGAAGCTTGGCACAGACTACGATCTGTTCAACTACTATGGAGCAGCAGATGCTGACCGTGTAATCGTTGCAATGGGATCTATCTGTGATGTTGCAGAGGAAGTTATCGACTACCTTACAGCAGCAGGTGAAAAAGTAGGTCTTATCAAAGTTCGTTTATATCGTCCTTGGGTATCTTCTGCTTTATTAAAAGTTCTTCCTAAGACAGCTAAGAAGGTTGCTGTTCTTGACAGAACAAAAGAGCCAGGTGCTTTAGGTGATCCATTATACTTAGACGTAGCTACAACACTTCGTGAAGCTGGTCTTAACGATATTGTATTAACAGGTGGACGTTACGGATTAGGTTCTAAGGATACTCCTCCTTCAAGTGTATTCGCTATTTACGATGAACTGAAGAAAGATGCTCCTAAGAGCAGATTCACAATCGGTATCGTTGATGATGTTACAAACTTAAGCTTACCAGAGAAGAAAGCTCCTATCACATCTGCTGAAGGAACTGTTGAGTGTAAGTTCTGGGGTCTTGGTGGAGACGGTACTGTAGGTGCTAACAAGAACTCTACAAAGATCATCGGTGACCACACAGACAAGTACATCCAGGCATACTTCCAGTATGACTCTAAGAAAACTGGTGGTGTTACAATTTCTCACCTGAGATTTGGTGACAAGCCAATCAGAAGCCCATACTACATCAACCAGGCAGACTTCGTAGCTTGTCACAATCCTTCTTATGTAACAAAGGGATTCAAGATGGTTCAGGATGTTAAGCCAGGCGGAGTATTCATGATCAACTGTCAGTGGTCTGATGAAGAGTTAGCTCATCATCTGAACGCAGATGCTAAGAAATACATCGCAGAGAATAACATTCAGTTATATACGATCAATGCTATTGACAAGGCTATTGAAATTGGTATGGGTAAACGTACAAACACAATCCTTCAGTCAGCATTCTTCAAATTAGCAAACGTTATGCCAATCGACGATGCAATCGACTTCATGAAAGCAGCAGCTAAGAAATCCTACGGTAAGAAGGGTGACGCTGTCGTAGAAATGAACTACAAAGCAATCGACGCTGGTGTAGACGCAGTTCATAAGGTAGAGATCCCAGCTTCCTGGGCTAATCCAGAAGCAGATCCGGCACCTAAGAAATTAACAGGTCGTCCAGAGACAGTTAAGATGGTAGAAGACTTAATGAATCCAATCGCATTAATGGATGGTGATTCTCTTCCGGTATCTGCATTCATGGGCAACCCGGACGGACAGTTCGAGCAGGGTGCAGCAGCATACGAGAAGCGTGGTACAGCCGTAACAGTTCCTACATGGGATGCTGAGAAGTGTATCCAGTGTAACCAGTGTGCATTCGTATGTTCACATGCAACAATCCGCCCATTTATGATGAGCGCAGATGAAGTTGCAGCAGCTCCGGCACAGACAAAGACAGCAGATACAAAGCCAAAGGCTGGCGAGTACAAGTACACAATGAGCGTATCTCCATTAGATTGTATGGGATGCGGCGAGTGTATCACTGTTTGTCCAGTAGGTGCAATCGAGATGGTTCCACAGGAATCACAGGCAGATCAGCAGCCGGTATTCGACTACTTAGTAGCAAACGTAAGCAAGAAGCCTGGAATGCCAGCAGACAATACTGTTAAGGGATCCCAGTTCAATCAGCCATTACTTGAGTTCTCAGGTTCTTGTGCAGGTTGTGCAGAGACATCTTACGCTCGTTTAATTACACAGTTATTTGGTGAGCATATGTATATCTCCAACGCTACAGGATGTTCCTCTATCTGGGGTGGTCCGGCAGCTACATCACCATATACAGTAAACAAAGATTCTAACAAGGGTCCGGCTTGGGCAAACTCCTTATTCGAGGATAACGCTGAGCATGGTCTTGGTATGGAAATTGGACAGAAAGTTCTTCGTGAGCAGGCAATTGCAAGTGCGGAGAAATGTGCAGCATCTGATAAAGCAAGTGATGAGTTAAAGGCAGCATTTAAGGCATTCGTTGATACAAAGAATGATACAAAGGCTAACACACCTGCAACAGCAGCACTTGTAGCTGAATTAGAGAAGGCAGCAGCAGCCGGATGTCCGGATGCAGCAGCAGCTCTTGAGAAGAAAGATTACCTTGCTAAGAAGTCCGTATGGATCTTCGGTGGTGACGGATGGGCTTATGATATCGGCTTCGGCGGATTAGACCATGTACTTGCTTCCGGTGAGAACGTAAACGTTATGGTATTCGATACAGAGATGTATTCTAATACAGGTGGACAGGCTTCTAAGGCTTCTAACATCGGTGAGGTTTGTCAGTTCGCAGCAGCTGGTAAGGAAGTTGGCAAGAAGAGCCTTGCAGAGATTGCTATGAGCTATGGTTATGTATATGTAGCACAGATCGCTCTTGGTGCAAATATGGCTCAGGCTGTTAAGGTTCTTGCAGAAGCAGAAGCTTATAACGGACCTTCACTTATCATCGGATATGCTCCATGTGAGTTACACGGTGTTAAGGGTGGAATGAACCACTGCCAGGATGAGATGAAGAAAGCAGTAGCAGCAGGTTACTGGAACTTATTCTCATATAACCCAGCATTGAAAGCAGAAGGAAAGAACCCATTCACATTGACTTCTAAGCCAGGTGATGGATCTTACCAGGATTTCTTAAATAACGAGACACGTTACAGCCGTCTGACAAGATCTTTCCCAGATCGTGCAGAGAAGTTATTCAAGGCTTCCGAAGAGGCAGCAAAGGCTCGTTACGATCACTTAACAAAGTTAGTAGAGCTTTACAAATAATCGCGATCTAGCAGATTGAGTAAACAATAAAAAGGACGTAGCACATGCTTGCATGTGACTACGTCCTTTTTATTGTTTATGAGAGTGCAACGCGTAAGAAAGAATGCCCTGTTCTTGGGGCATTCTTTCTTATGTGTTGTACGCAATCTGCGAGATCGCGATTATCTGAAGTATCTGGCGAGCGGTCCGCGTAGCACATGCTTGCATGAGACTATATCCCCTTTGTTGTTTACGCAATCTGCAAGATCGCGATTATTTCCTAAATCAATAGGTCATAATACACAAATAATTTCGACAAATTTCGTGAAATATGATTTTCGAAAAAACTTTATCTAAAAGGAGCAAAATGGTAAAATAAGAAAGTAGGAGTGATTCTGCAAAATGAAATAGCAAAGGAGAGTTGTATAAGAAATGAGGGTGACTATGAAAAGAAGATTAAAGGCATGGCTGATGGCAGTTGTAATGCTGGTTTTGACAGTTGTGCCGACGATGGGAACAGCAATCCCTGTGAAAGCGGCAGATGACCTGATCATCCAGCTTCACTATCACAGAGATGATGGAAATTATGATGGATGGTCCGTATGGATGTGGGAAGAAGGCGGTGATGGAGCCGATTACGAACTCGCGGATGTGGATGGCGAGAAGGTGGCTTCCATGGTGGTAACACCGGGAACATCATCCGTCGGATTCATCGTAAGAACAGCAGACTGGGCGAAGGATGTCGATGCAGACCAGTTTATTGATATTTCGGAGATGGTATCCGGTACGGTGGATATCTATGTAGAGTCCGGAGTAGAGGGATATACAAAGGAATACGGTGAGAATGCCGTTACCGGAACAAAGTTGACGAAGGCACGTTATGATGGAGATAAGACGATCACAGTAGATATGACCGGAGAGATCGAAGGAAGCCTTGATTCTGTGTTTCGGGTAGTTCCGGCAGCACTTACGGATTCATCAGCAGTCACTGTGGCTGAGGTAAAGGCAGGGGATAACTTTTCTTATGAAGTAACGCTGGCAGAACCATTAAATGAGATGAAAAAGTACAAGGTACTTTATGATGGAAATGAATACAATCTGATCATGCCGGATTTCTATTCGACAGATGAATTTGAAGCGGCATATACCTATGACGGGGATGATCTCGGAGCAGTATGGAGCGCAGATAAGACAACCTTCCGTGTCTGGGCACCGACCGCAGATGCGGTAAAGGTCAATCTCTATGCATCCGGTACAGAAGGAACGGATGACCTCTTAGAGCAGCTCGAGATGAATGCCGATGAGAAGGGAACCTGGGTTGCGGAAAAGACAGGTGATCTGAATGGTACTTATTATACCTATGAAGTAAGCGTCAATGGCGAGACACATGAAGCATGTGATCCATATGCACGTGCAACCGGAGTCAATGGCAAGCGTGCCATGGTGATCGATCTTACCGGTACCAATCCGGATGGATGGACGGATGACAGTGATCCGAATGCAGATCTTTCGATCAATGATGCAGTGATCTATGAGTTACATGTCAGAGATCTTAGCATCGATGAGAGCTCAGGAATCAGGAATGCAGGAAAATATCTTGGACTGACAGAAACAGGAACAACCAATTCAGCCGGAGAAGCAACCGGTTTAGATCATATCAAGGATCTTGGAATTACACACTTACATCTGCTTCCGGTCTATGACTATGGCTCGGTAGATGAGACGAAGCTGGATCTTCGTCAGTTTAACTGGGGTTATGATCCGGTAAACTACAACGTACCGGAGGGATCTTATTCCACGGATCCGTATAATGGCGATGTCCGTATTTCAGAGATGAAGCAGATGATACAGACATTACATCAGAATGACATCAGCGTTGTAATGGATGTGGTATACAACCATGTATACAATGCGTCTGAGTTCTGTTTTAACCAGATCGTACCGGATTATTTTTCCAGAGTAGATGAAGAAGGTAACTATTCCAACGGTTCCGGCTGTGGCAATGATACCGCAACCGAACGTGCGATGGTGAAAAAATATATTGTTGATTCGGTAAAATACTGGGCAGATGAATACCATATGGATGGCTTCCGTTTTGATCTGGTCGGACTGATCGACACGGATACGGTAAATGAGATCGTAGAAGAAGTACATAAGGATCATCCGAATGTGATCTTCTATGGAGAAGGCTGGACAATGGATACAAAGCTGACCAAGACCGGCTATACTCTGGCAACACAGGTGAATTCCGAAGAAACGCCGGGATTTGCATTTTTTAACGACAACATCCGTGACGGATTAAAGGGAAATGTATTTAATTCCAAGGAGCAGGGGTTTGTATCAGGAGCAGATGGCTTGGAAGATACGATCACAAAGAGCTTCCTTGGGGCTGCAGACTGGTGCAAGTCACCAAAACAGACGATCAACTATGCATCCTGCCATGACAATATGACATTATATGACCGTATTGTAAATTCGACACCGGATGCAAGTGAAGCGGATCAGGTGAAGATGAACAATCTTGCCGCAGCCGTATATCTGACCGCAGAAGGTGTTCCGTTTATGCAGGCGGGAGAGGAATTCCTCCGTTCTAAAGTAAAGGGGGATGGAACCTTTGATGAAAACAGTTATTCCTCCACAGACTTTGTCAACAGCTTAAAATGGGATGATCTGGATGATGAAACACATGCGAAGGTATTTGATTACTACAAGGGACTGATCGCATTCCGCAAGGCACATGCTGCACTGCGTCTTTCAGATGCGGCAGATGTCGCAGCAAATGTGAAGCCGGTGGAGGACTTAGGTGACAAGCTGGTTGCATTTGAAGTAAATGGTGGAATTAACGGAGAGACATCCGATGGCATTTATCTGGTGTTTAATGCGAACCAGGAAGAAAAAGAAGTGACACTGCCGGATGGTAACTGGGATGTCTGCATCAATGGAGAACAGGCAGGAACAGAGCCGATTGAAACGATCACAGATGGCAGACTTACGGTAGCACCGATTTCAGCCATGGTACTGGTAAAAAATGATGGTACACAGGTGACGGGAACAGAAACGGCAAAAACCCCACAGCAGACAACAGATAACGATCGTTCCGGTATTCTTCCGGGATGTATTGCAACTGTTTTATTATTGCTTATGATGGCAGTATGCATTGTACGCGAACATAAGAAAATGTAAATGCTCTTACAGTCAGATGATTTTTGTATTACAAAATCAAAAATTTTGTTGACGGTACATGCGTTTTGTGATACATTTAATCCGTTGTGAATAAATTGATGGTCCTCTGTTACGTAACAGTATTAAGAACATCTAAATAATCAGGAGGTCACAAAATGAACGCAAGTGAAATCATTAAGAGCATTGAGGCAGAGCAGTTAAAGGCTGATGCACCAGAGTTTCGCGTAGGAGATACTGTTAAGGTATATGCGAAGATCAAAGAGGGTAACCGTGAAAGAATTCAGGTATTCGAAGGTGTTGTATTAAAGAAACAGGGCGGAAGCAACCGTGCAACATTTACAGTACGTAAGTTCTCCAACGGTGTTGGTGTTGAGAAGACCTGGCCATTACATTCTCCACATGTAGAGAAGGTTGAAGTTGTTCGTATGGGTAAAGTAAGACGTGCAAAACTGAACTACTTAAGAGGACGTATCGGTAAGAAAGCTAAGGTTAAAGAATTAGTAAAATAAGAACTGCGAGAGGGACAATTTCAATTCGAAATTGTCCCTTTTTCACTGTATAGGAAATGCAGGTACACACTTTATTTTATAGTAGGATTCAGGTGACAGAAAATCAGCCTATCATTTCAGGCGGAAACATGGTAGAATCTAAAACAGATGGCAGGAAAGGATTTTGTGACATGAGAAAACATAGAGGAATGGGACTGAATTTTGGAAAAAAGAGAAAAACGGTGAATATACCACTGATCAAGGAAGTGATCACCTGGGCGGTAGAGCTTGCGATTGTTCTGGTGGTGGCATATGTGCTGGTATTTTTTATCGGTCTGCGTACCAGTGTGGTCGGATCTTCGATGTCTCCGACTTTTGAGAGTGGTGATGAGATTCTGGTCAATCGTTTTATCTATAAGGTTGCCCAGCCAAAGACCGACGATCTCGTCGTATTTTTGCCAAACGGCAATGAAAAGTCGCATTATTATGTCAAGCGTGTGGTAGCAGTTCCGGGAGATACGGTACAGATCAAAAGCGGAGTGTTGTATGTCAATGGCAGTGAGGTTACCCGTGTATCGGGCGATGAGAGCATTGATGATCCGGGACTTGCCAAAGAAGAGATTACCGTCGGGGAAGATGAGTATTTTGTATTGGGTGATAATGTAAATAACAGTGAAGACAGCCGTTATGCCAATATAGGAAATGTAAAGAAACAGTACATGATCGGTAAGGCGTGGTTTCAGATTTCGCCATTTCGCAAGTTCGGATTTTTATAAGAAGCGTTTGAAATGGATGGAAGCAAAGTGTGAAGCAGAAGTTTCCACAGGATGAGAGAAAGGAATGGATTACAATATGCAGTTTCAGTGGTACCCGGGTCATATGACCAAGGCAAAAAGACAGATGCAGGAAGATATCAAGCTGGTGGATCTAGTGATCGAACTGGTAGATGCCAGAATCCCGCTTAGCAGCAGGAACCCGGATATAGACGAGTTAGGAAAAAATAAAGCAAGGCTGATCTTATTAAACAAGTCGGATCTTGCAGATGACAGACAAAATGAAGCGTGGAAGCGTTTTTTTGAGGAAAAGGGCTATTTTGTTGTACGGTTAGATGCCAGAAACAGAGGCGGCATGAAGGCAGTTTCAAATGTCATTATGGATGCCTGTAAGGAGAAGATTGAACGGGACAGAAGACGGGGAATCAAGAACCGCCCGGTGCGTGCGATGGTAGTCGGAATCCCGAATGTCGGAAAGTCTACGTTTATCAATACATTCGCGGGAAAAGCATGTGCAAAGACCGGAAATAAACCGGGCGTTACAAAGGGCAAGCAGTGGATCCGCCTGAATAAAAATGTAGAGCTTTTAGATACACCGGGAATCCTCTGGCCAAAGTTCGAGGATCAGAGTGTGGGATTGAAGCTTGCCTGCATTGGTTCGATCAAGGATGAAATCTTAAATATTGATGAGCTTGCTTTAGAGTTAATACGGATTCTATTAGCAGACTACCCGGATCTGCTCCGGGAGCGCTATGCACTCGATGACACCACAGATGCGGTGGAAGTGTTAAAGCAGGTCACAGAAAACCGGAAGTGTGTGAAAAAGGGAAACGAGCCGGATTACAGCAAGGCAGCAGCACTGATCATTGATGAATTTCGAACCGGAAAGCTTGGAAAGATCACACTCGAAAAGCCGGTGCAGGAGGGAGTATAATCCATGCAGGAAAGACAGCGGGGAGGAAGAATCCGTGAATGGATGGGATTTTTCGGTTATGTACTGATTCTTTTTCTGCTTGCTTTTCTTGTGATACAGTTTGTGGGACAGAGAACGCGGGTAAACGGAATGTCTATGGAGCCGACTTTAAGTAACGGTGATAATTTGATCATAGATAAGCTGTCCTACCGGCTGCATGAGCCAAAGCGTTATGATGTGATCGTATTTCCATATCAATATGAAGATGGAAAATATTATATCAAGCGTATCATCGGACTCCCGGGCGAGCGTATCCGGATCGATACCGATGGCAGGATCTATATCAATGGAGAGGTATTAGAGGAGTCTTATGGAAAGGAGACGATCGAAGATCCCGGAATAGCAGAAAATGAGATCACACTAGGAGCAGATGAATACTTTGTGCTCGGTGATAATCGGAATAACAGCAGCGACAGCCGTATGGAGGACGTGGGAACGATCCGTCGGAAAAATATCATAGGCCGTGCATGGCTTCGCATCTATCCGTTTGATAAGATTGGAAGGATACATTAGGTTTGGACAGATACAGGAGAAATATAGATGGAAAAGAAAATCGGTGAGATTAAAAATGAATTGCAGGCAGCAGAGGATACGATGCTGCCTTCCTTTATAGCACAGTATAAAGACGATACCAGAAGCGGTGTGCAGGCACTGGTTGAAAAAGCAAAAAAACGGCTGGACAAGCTGGAAAAAGAAAAGGAACGTATCTGGAAACTAAAAAAGTACGAGCGGGAATACGAAGCCTGCGGCTATATCTGCGGTATTGATGAAGTGGGCAGAGGACCGCTTGCAGGACCGGTTGTTGCGGGTGCAGTGATATTACCAAAGGATTGTGAGATCCTTTATATCAATGACTCAAAAAAGCTGAGTGAGAAAAAAAGAGAAGAACTTTATGATGTGATCATGGAGCAGGCGGTTGCAACCGGGATCGGTATGGCAAGCCCGGCAAGGATCGATGAGATCAATATTTTACAGGCAACCTATGAAGCAATGCGGGAAGCTATTCACAAATTAAGCGTACAACCCGATATATTATTAAATGATGCAGTGACGATACCGGAAGTGCAGATCCGGCAGGTGCCGATCATCAAGGGGGATGCAAAAAGTATTTCCATTGGAGCGGCAAGTATTATTGCAAAGGTAACGAGAGACCGTCTGATGGTGGAGTATGATAAGATCATGCCGGAATATGACTTTGCGTCGAACAAGGGATACGGTTCCGCAGCACATATTGAAGCCTTGAAAAAGTACGGACCATCCCCAATCCACCGTGCATCTTTTATCAGGAATTTTGTGTAGAATGCGGATAAAGTAAGGTGTTTTCGTCATTTTTATGCAATAGAAAATAGCGTGCAAAAGTGTATAAAACGCACTTTTGTGATCCGGACTGTGCAGAAAGGAGGGGCAGAATGCAGATATCAGATATGCTTGGACAGTATAACCGAAATGTCAGCCAGAGTACATCGATTGCGGCACCGACACCGGGCGTACAGCAGCTTGTCGATGCGGTTTCGGATATGACAGTCGGTAATATTTTTGAGGGCACCGTCAATCAGATCGGAAAGAACCAGATTTTACTGGGGCTTAGCAATGGAGAGACGATCACGGCAAAACTGAATACAAAGTTATCGTTAGAAGTGGGACAGTCCATGTTTTTTCAGGTAAAGTCCAACAACGGAGAACAGGTAGAGATCCGTCCGTATACCAAAGGTAATCTGAATAATCCCACATTATTAAAAGCACTTGATGCAGCGGGCATTCCGGCAAATGAGCGGATGATCGGCATGGTGGATGCAATGATGGAGGAGCAGCTTCCGATTGATAAGCAGAGTCTCTGGGATATGGCAAGGGTTGCTGCCGGTGCACCGGATATTGATATTACCACACTTGTTCAGATGCAGAAGTTAGGGATACCGATCAATGAGACGATGGCGAACCAGTTTTTGAATTATAAGTCAGATCAGGCAGCGATCACCGAACAGATGCAGAAGTTTACGGACGGACTGCCGGAACTTTTTTCACAGGAGTCTATGACCGAGCAGGATGCGGTTGCGCTCAATCGGCAGATCTTAGAGACTCTGTCCGGGGGAGAATGGACATTTGGCGATGGAATGGAAGCCGGGGCGGCTGAACCATCCGCACTGAACATGGGAGCAGCCAGTCAGGCGGCAGCAGAAGCAACTGCCCTGGATACTATGGCGGAAATGGAAACGCCGGGAGAGGCTTCGGCGGCTGCGGAAGAAGTGGAAGTCAAAGCGCGGGAAGAATACCCGCCGGATACCTTAGGACGCTTGCTGCCGGAGGACAAACGGGAGGAACTGACACGTCTGCTTGGAGGGTTTTCTTCACTTGCAGAAGAAGAAAACGGGCTGATGAAGAATGGAAAGCTGGATTTAGAGCTTGACAGCAAGGAATTTTTATATCAGTTACAGAAGCATCTGACCGGAACGGAAATTTCCGATGAAGCATCCGCCAAACGTCTGCTGTCATCGAAAGCGTATCAGACAATCCTTCGCAATGTAGTGGAGCAGGAATGGTACGTGAAGCCACAGGAGCTGACCTCGAAGGACAAAGTATCCGAGCTTTATCAGAAGCTGACTCATCAGATGGAGCAGTTAGAACAGATCCTTCATAATGCCGGATCGGCAGGAACGGAGCTGGCAAAGTCCGTCACGGACGTACATGAAAATATTGCCTTTATGAATCAGATCAACCAGACATACAATTATGTACAGATTCCGCTTAAGCTCAGTGGACAGAATGCCCAGAGTGAACTGTATGTCTATACAAATAAAAAGCATCTGGCAGATCCGGATGGCGAGCTTACCGCTTTTTTACATCTTGATATGGAACATCTTGGTTCGACCGATGTTTCCATCCGGATGCATGCGCGGAAAGTACATACGGACTTTTCCCTATCGGATGATAAGTCGTATGATCTGATCATGGAGCATATGGATGAATTGATGAAGCGGTTAGAGGAAAAGGGTTACGATTGTACCGTAGAAGTGAAAAATCAGGAACGAAAGGTTGATTTCGTGGAAGATTTTTTGAAACAGGATCAGCATACCAGAGGCAGGGTACACCGGTATTCCTTTGATGTACGCGCATAGAGGGGATGTGGAATGATGAGAGATAAGGATGAATGGCAGCCGGAACAGTTAGATGGTGAAAAGTCAAAAACCGCGGTCGCAGTTGCATACAATCCCGGGGATGCTGCCCCGAAGATTCTGGCAACCGGAAAAGGACATCTGGCAGAGAAGATCATCGAGAAAGCGAAGGAGGAGCATGTCCCGTTTTATCAGGATGGAAAGCTGGCAGATACGCTTTCAAGGTTAGAAATCGGGGATATGATACCGCCTGAATTGTATGAGGTGGTTGCAGAGATTTTAGTCTTTGTAGATGATATGGATAAGCTTCGTGGAAAACTTGGAAAGTAGTGTATGGGTTGTGGACAGAATTCCATAAAACAGGAACAGATCGTATAAGAATGGGCAGAATGCCGGAAAGTACAGGATATGTCAGGGGAGAACAAACGAAAAGTTGGAAGCAGTTATGAAAAGCAGGCGGCAGAATACCTGAAAGAGCGGGGGTATCAGATTCTTGCACAGAATTACCGGTGCAGGATCGGAGAGATCGATCTGATCGCAAGGGACGGCAGGTATCTGGTTTTTATCGAAGTCAAATACCGGCAGGATGCCAAAACTGGAATACCACAGGAGGCAGTAGATTACCGGAAGCAGGTGGTGATCAGTAAAGTGGCAGCTTATTACTGTATGGTGCATCATTATCGGGAAGATACGCCATGCAGATTCGATGTGGTTGCAATCTGTGGGGATGAGGTTACACTGATCCGGAATGCATTTGCATATGCAGGAGACTGAGATCGTCATGGACAGACATATGTGATAATCCGGACATGCTTGAGATATCGGAAGGAATATGATAGTTACAGAATGGAGATTGATGTGAAAAAGGAACAGTTTACAGATCGTTTATTATGGAAAGAAAACCGGCAGATTCCGGAGGTGTTTGTGCCTGAAAACGAGCCGGATATGTGTCTGCTACAGTATCCGGTGCTTGCAGATACCGGAATTGTGGAGCATGCATTTACCACAAGATCCGGTGGTGTCAGCGAGGGAATCTTTTCTTCAATGAACTTAAGCTTCACCAGAGGAGATAAGGAAGAAGCGGTGCTGGAGAATTACCGGAGG
>JALERL010000006.1 GCA_022764465.1 Lachnospiraceae bacterium
AGATCTTTCTTTTTCAGGCACTGCCAAAGGGAGACCGGATGGAGACTGTGATTGAAAAGGCGGTCGAGTTAGGGGTTTATGAGATCATCCCGGTTGCCATGAAGTACTGTGTCGTGAAGCTGGATGAAAAAAAGGCAGCCAATAAAGTGAAACGTTGGCAGGCAATCGCAGAGAGTGCTGCAAAGCAGTCGAAGCGGAGCATGATACCGCGGATTCATGATGTGATGACGTATCGGGAAGCGTTGCAGTATGCGAGTGAGTGTGAAGTACGTCTGGTGCCGTATGAGAATGCGCGTGGGATGCAGGGCACAAGAGAAGCCCTAGAAGAGGTACGCCCGGGCAGATCCGTCAGCGTGATCATCGGACCGGAAGGCGGATTTGCCGAAGAAGAGATCGCGGCTGCAAGAGAGAACATGCAGGAGATCTCGCTTGGCAAGCGTATCTTAAGAACCGACACAGCAGGTATCTGTACGATGTCACTTCTGATGATGCGGTTAGAAGGTTACGGTGAGCAGGAAAGCAGATAAATGCAGTTTAGGCAGACCTGTCACGTTATACAGGATTAGAATAGAAAGAAGCAAGAGATATGGAAGCATATTTGGATAATTCAGCTACCACGCAGTGTTCAAAACGTGCCTGCGATAAGATGGTAGAACTTTTGCGGGTGGATTACGGGAATCCGTCATCGCTTCACCGCAAGGGGATGGAAGCAGAACAGTATATCATAGAAGCGAAAAAGAAAATTGCAAAGACATTAAAGGTCAATGAGAAGGAACTGATTTTTACATCCGGTGGAACAGAGTCGAACAACCTTGCGATTATTGGAACCGCAATGGCAAATAAACGTGCCGGCATGCATATTATAACCACTTCGATTGAACACGCATCCGTTTTAAATCCAATGCAGTATTTAGAGGAACAGGGATTTCAGGTCACCTATCTTCCGGTGGATGCGGACGGGATCATTTCCCTTTCTGCATTAGAAGAAGCAATGGATGAGGAAACGATCCTTGTTTCTATCATGCAGGTGAATAATGAGATCGGTGCGATCGAGCCGATCGAAGAGGCAGTCCGGATCATTAAGGAGAAAAATCCAAATACCCTGATCCATGTAGATGCGATCCAGTCTTACGGAAAGCTTCGGATCTATCCGAAGAAAACCGGCATTGATCTGCTTTCGGTCAGTGGACATAAGATTCATGGACCAAAGGGAAGCGGATTTTTGTATGTAAAAGAAAAGACAAAGATCAGGCCGATCCTTTTTGGCGGTGGACAGCAGAAAGGAATGCGTTCCGGAACAGAGAATGTACCGGCGATTGCAGGCTTAGGCGAGGCGGCAGCAGAAATCTATGAGAACTTTGAGGCGAATGTGAACCATCTGTATGAATTAAAGGAAGCACTTGTTGCGGGACTTTTAAAATTAGAGGGTGTGACCGTCAATGGCAAAACAGGAAGGGACAGTGCACCACATGTCGTAAGTGCAAGCTTTGCGGGCATCCGGAGTGAGGTACTGCTTCATTCCTTAGAGGATAAGGAAATCTATGTTTCTGCAGGTTCGGCATGTTCTTCGAATAAGCCATCGATCAGCCGTACCTTAAAAAGTATCGGCGTAAAACAGGAGCTTTTAGATTCTACAGTTCGTTTCAGCTTTAGCATCCATACGACGATGGAAGAGATCACTTATACCTTAGAGGTACTGCGGGAATTACTGCCGGTACTTCGCCGTTACACAAGACACTAAGAAGAATAAGTCAGGCTTTTCCGGATCAGGGAAAGCATGGGAAAGAGGAAATATGACAAAGAATATGTACAAAGCATTTTTAATCAAATATGGAGAGATCGGAATTAAGGGAAAGAATCGTTTCCTTTTCGAAGATATGCTTGTAAAACAGATCAATTATGCGTTAAAGCCGGTAGATGGAGAGTTCCATGTACGCAGGGAGCAGGGACGTATTTATGCGGAAGTGCTTTCGGAGGATTATGATTATGATGAGACGATCGAGGCATTAAGCCGCGTGTTTGGTGTGGTAGGTTTCTGCCCGGTTGTTTTGGTAGAGGACGAGGGCTTTGATAAGCTCGCAGAAGATGTGATTGCTTACTTAGACCATGCATACGAAGATAAGCATCTGACTTTTAAAGTGAATGCAAGAAGAGCCAGAAAAAATTATCCGATGGATTCCATGGAGATCAATGCGGCAATGGGAGAGAAGATCTTAGATGCTTTCCCGGAGATGTCCGTAGACGTACATCATCCGGATGTCGTTGTATCCATTGAGATCCGTAATCAGATCAATATTTATTCCGAAGAGATTCCGGGACCCGGTGGAATGCCGGTAGGATCGAATGGAAAGGCAATGTTATTATTATCCGGCGGAATTGACAGTCCGGTTGCAGGCTATATGATCGCAAAACGTGGCGTTACGATCGAAGCAACTTACTTCCATGCACCGCCATATACCAGTGAACGTGCAAAACAGAAGGTCGTAGATCTTGCGAAGATCGTTGCGCGTTACAGCGGACCGATCAAGTTAAATGTGGTAAACTTTACCGATATCCAGCTCTATATCTATGAGCAGTGCCCACACGAGGAATTAACGATCATTATGCGCCGGTATATGATGAAGATCGCAGAGCACTTTGCAAATGAATCAAAGTGTCTGGGACTGGTTACCGGAGAGAGTATCGGACAGGTTGCAAGCCAGACCATGCAGTCACTTGCCGTTACAAATGAAGTATGTGAACTTCCGGTATACCGTCCGCTTATTGGAATGGATAAGCAGGAGATCGTTGATATTTCAGAGAAGATCGAGACATATGAGACATCGATCCAGCCGTTTGAAGACTGTTGTACGATCTTTGTCGCAAAGCACCCGGTTACCAAACCAAGCCTTAAGGTGATCAAGCGTTCTGAGACAAAGCTTGCAGAGAAGATCGATGAACTGATGAAAGAAGCAATTGATTCCGTAGAAGTGATCTGGGCGGAAGCAGAGTAAGAAGAAATATTTGGGCAAAGAAAAAAGGATTACACATCTGTGTAATCCTTTATACCCCCTTGATACAGTGACTATACAAGATAAGGCTTTAATGCTTCTAAAATTTCATCCATGTTAGACTCAGCATGAATTGCTAAATCGATTGGTTTTGACAGGTCTAAGCTGAAGATACCCATGATGGATTTTGCATCAATAACATATCTGCCAGAGATTAAATCGAAATCGAATTCGAACTGTGTGATAGCATTAACGAATGCTTTTACCTTGTCAATTGAATTTAAAGAAATTTGAACTGTTTTCATATAGAGACCTCCTTGGTTACTATAAATTTTCTTACTTAATAGTAACGTTTTTTAATGGAAAAGTCAACCAGAAGAAAGGAAAAAAAGTTGAGTAAAAAAGCGGCATTACATAATTTGGGATGTAAAGTAAATGCATACGAAACTGAGGCGATGCAGCAGCTCTTAGAAAAGGCTGGTTATGAGATCGTTCCGTTTACGGAATATGCGGATGTTTATATTATAAATACCTGTTCGGTGACGAATATGGCGGACCGGAAATCACGTCAGATGCTCCATCGTGCCAAGAAGGAGAATCCGGACAGTATCGTGGTTGCGGCAGGCTGTTATGTGCAGACATCACCGGAGCAGGCAAAGGCAGATGAATCGATCGACATCATAATCGGGAATAATAAAAAGCATGAGCTGGTAGATATCCTTGCAAAATATGAGGCGGACCGGCCGGAAAAAATGAATGTGAAAAATATCAACAAGGCACATGAAGAATACGAAGAGATGCAGTTAGAAAAAACAGCAGAGCATACCAGAGCTTTTCTAAAGGTACAGGATGGCTGTAACCAGTTCTGCAGCTACTGTATTATCCCATATGCCAGAGGCAGGGTGCGCAGCAGACGCACCGAGGATGTGGTAAGGGAAGTGACTACACTTGCGGCAAACGGATATCATGAAGTGGTGCTGACCGGTATCCATCTCAGTTCCTTTGGAATTGACAGGGAGGACAATCTGCTTCATCTGATCAGAGAGGTGCATAAGATCGACGGCATTGAGCGGATCCGGTTAGGCTCCTTAGAGCCGAATATCATTACCGAAAAATTCGTATCTGAGATCGCAAAGCTGCCGAAACTCTGCCCACACTTCCACCTGTCCCTGCAAAGCGGCTGCGATGCAACCTTAGCGCGAATGAACCGGCGTTATGATACAGCGTCTTATGCAGCAAAGTGTGAGCTGCTTCGCAGGTATTACGAACATCCGGCAATCACAACCGATGTGATTGTGGGATTCCCGGGAGAGACGGAGGAAGAATTTGAAACAACGAAGGAATTTTTAAAACGGATTCATTTTTACGAGATGCATATTTTTAAATATTCCAAGCGGCAGGGAACAAAGGCGGCAGTGATGAAGGATCAGGTGCCGGAACCGGTAAAGACAACGCGTAGTGCAAGGCTGATCGAGTTAGAACAGCAGATGTCCAGAGAGTTCCGCGAGTATTATGTCGGAAAGGAAGTCACCGCATTATTAGAAGAAACCTTCGAATATGAGGGAGAAACTTATCTGACAGGTTATACGAAGGAATATGTAAAAATAGCAGTGAAAGTACCGGAAAATCAAGCAGCAGAAAAAGCAAACACATTTGTCCGCGGAAAGATTTCACAATGTCTTACCGGGGAAATATATCTTATGGTTGAATTTTGATTCAATTTATATTAGAATAAGATCAGCGATGCTTTTTCATTCAAAAGAACAAAAGAGCAAAAATAAGGGCGTGACAAAATGCAGAACATAAATCATACACAATATTTTAAAGTTGAAAAAGAACCGGAGATCCAGGTAAAGGATGTACTTGCCATTGTATACCAGGCACTTTCCGAAAAAGGATACAATCCGGTCAATCAGATCGTTGGATACATTATGTCTGGAGATCCGACATATATCACCAGCCATAATAATGCCAGAACACTGATTATGAAGGTAGAACGTGATGAGCTCGTGGAAGAGATCCTGAAGGAATATATCAGGAACAATTCCTGGAAGTAGGAGACATTATGCGGATTATAGGACTTGATTTCGGCTCAAAAACCGTTGGTGTTGCTGTGAGTGACGAATTGCTGATCACTGCACAGGGCGTTGAGATTATTCGCAGGAAATCAGAGGGAAAGCTGCGGCAGACACTGGCGCGTATTGAAGAGCTGATTGCAGAATATCAGGTTGAGAAGATTGTTTTGGGTTATCCGAAGAATATGAACAATTCCGAGGGTGAACGCTGTGAAAAGACACTGGAGTTTAAAGCGATGTTAGAGAGACGTACAGGCTTAGAGGTGGTTCTCTGGGATGAACGTCTGACCACTGTTGCCGCAGACAAGGCGATGATGGAAGCATCCATAAGAAGAGAAGATCGCAAAAATTATGTGGATAAGATAGCTGCTGTATTTATTTTACAGGGGTATCTTGATTCATGCAGTCGTTAAATAAGATGCATGCGTAAGGGTCTGGTCTTCAGACGGGAGAGAACGCATCAAAAAACAGAATGGAGATTACATGGAAAAAGTAGAATTCATAGATCCGGATACGGATGAACGTGTCGAGTTTTATGTGGTAGAACAGACAACGATTGGAAATGTGAATTATCTGATGGTAACGGTCGATGAAGAAGGAGATTCCGATGCATTTGTGTTAAAGGAGATCCCGGGCGGAACAGATTCGGATGCTGCCTATGAGATGGTAGAGGATGACAGAGAGTTAGAAGCCATTGCAAAGGTTTTTGCAGAACTTTTAGAGGACGTGGATATTCAGTTTTAGTAAGTTATGAATGAATAAGGTGTGGAGCATTCCAACAATGTGAGAGACGCGCTTGGCGGGTTTCTTGTCTTTTTGGCATGTACACGGATCATTCGCATGCAGAGTACGGTAAATAGAAGAACAGGAGGAGCAGATTTGAAGAAAGAAAAAGAAAAAGCGACAAATTCAAAATTAAAAATCATTCCACTTGGTGGTTTAGAGCAGATCGGTATGAATATCACTGCCTTTGAGTATGAGGACAGTATCATTGTGGTAGACTGTGGATTGTCTTTTCCGGAAGATGATATGTACGGAATCGACCTTGTCATCCCGGATGTGACATATCTGAAGGAGAACATTGATAAGGTGAAGGGATTTTTCATCACACATGGTCACGAGGATCATATCGGAGCGATCCCATATGTCTTACGTGAGATCAATGTACCGATCTATGCGACAAAGCTTACAATGGGTATTATCGATCACAAGTTAGAAGAGCATAAGATGCTCTCTAAGGTAAAGCGTAAGGTCGTAAAATACGGACAGCATATCAACCTTGGCTGTTTCCGCGTGGAATTTATCAAGACGAACCACAGTATTCAGGATGCAGCAGCACTTGCAATCTATTCTCCGGCAGGTATCGTTGTCCATACCGGAGATTTCAAGGTGGATTACACACCGGTATTTGGAGATGCAATCGATTTACAGCGTTTTGGTGAGATCGGCAAGAAGGGCGTGCTTGCACTGATGTGTGACAGTACGAATGCAGAGAGACCGGGCTTTACTATGTCAGAGAAGACCGTGGGAAAAGCATTTGATACTATTTTCTCGGATCATAAGAATACCAGAATTATCATTGCAACCTTTGCCTCGAACGTAGACCGTGTACAGCAGATCATCAATACGGCATACCGCTATGGAAGAAAGGTTGTCATCGAAGGACGCAGTATGGTTAACATTATCAATACTGCCTCCGAGCTTGGATATCTGACGATCCCGGACAATACCCTAATCGATATTGAACAGCTGAAAAATTATCCGGATGAACAGACGGTACTGATCACGACCGGAAGCCAGGGCGAATCTATGGCAGCACTTTCGAGAATGGCATCCGGTATGCATAAGAAGATTACGATTAAGCCGAATGATACGATCGTATTCAGTTCGAATCCGATTCCGGGAAATGAAAAGGCAGTTTCCCGTGTGATCAATGAGCTTTCCATGAAAGGCGCAGAGGTTATTTTCCAGGATGTACATGTTTCCGGACATGCATGTCAGGAGGATATCAAGCTGATCTATTCCCTGGTACATCCAAAGTATGCGATCCCGGTACACGGAGAGTACAAGCACTTAAAGGCACAGGCAGGAATCGCACAGGAGCTTGGTATTCCAAAGGAGAACATTTTCTTACTTTCTTCCGGTGATGTACTGGAGCTGGATGAGAATTCCGCAGCAGTGACCGGACATGTAACAGTTGGGGATGTCATGGTTGACGGACTTGGTGTCGGTGATGTCGGAAATATCGTTTTACGCGATCGTCAGAGACTTGCAGAGGAAGGAATCATTATCGTTGTTCTGACTTTAGAAAGCGGAAGCGGTCGTGTGATTGCAGGACCGGATATTGTATCGCGGGGATTTGTTTATGTCCGTGGTGCTGAGAGCCTGATGGATGAAGCAAAGGCTGTCTTAGAAGATACGGTTGAGTATTGTATGGAGAAAAATATCACAGACTGGAGCAAGATTAAGACTGAGATCAAGGATTCTCTTGGAGATTTTGTCTGGAAAGAGACAAAGAGAAGACCGATGATCATGCCGATTATTATGGAGGTGTAGGTGCTTCGTGAGACGGATAGAGCAGGCTTTTGAAGTATTTTTAGAGACGCTTCGCGAAAGTGAAGAATATGTGCGTTACCAGAATGCAAAAAAGGCACTTCATGAGCATCCGGAGTTAGAGCATACAGTGCATGAATTCCGGAAGAAGAATTATCAGATCCAGAACAGCGGAAATGTCAATCTTTTTGATGAAGTGGACCGGTTAGAGAGGGAGAATACAGAGATCCGCAGGAATCCGGTCGTGGAGGAGTATCTTGCTGCTGAGATCGCATTTTGCAGACTGATCCAGACGATCAACTGGAGACTGATCGAAGGACTTGATTTCGAAGTCGGATT
>JALERL010000007.1 GCA_022764465.1 Lachnospiraceae bacterium
CCTTGGCCGTTTTTCTCTCCATGTACTCATAATGCATGGAGGGGAGCGGCATCAATTCAATTTTCTCCTCTTCCCAATAGTAGTATCTATTGTGTTCTTTCTTCTTGAATGGCTCTTTATTCAGAGCCTCCAGTTCCTTCCAGAGATCCTTATTAAACTGTTCCAGTGAGAAATACAGATGTAAGTAAAAGCTTCACATCTGCTTTCCTTTTTTTCCCCTGCACCGTCTGATATTCTCCGTTTTCAATAAACCATTTTAATTTATTCTGCAAAGAAAAACTCATTTTTTCTATATTCTCAATAATTACCACTCCACCATCACAGACTTCTAAGACTCCGCTTTGTTCTTCTGTTCCAAATAAATCTTCTTCTAAACCAATGCCTTTCACCTCTTCCGGATTCCATGCAAAAATCATATTCTGACTACGCTTACTAATATGATGAATATACCCGGCCAGAAATTTTTTCCCCACACCTGTTTCGCCTCCAATAAATACTGGCATATCATTTGCCGCAACCTTTCGTAGTAACTGAATCGTGTTTTTCATGACATTGCTTCGCACAATCATATTCTAATAATCAAATTTACGTGCATTGTTCAACAAATTGATTTCATTCAATATCCTGGTATTATTCTGTTGAAGCCGATGATAATTTTCTTCTAGTTCTAAATCATTGGAGGCCTCCCATGAATTATAAGTAACGACATATTTCAATTGCTGCTTACTGTCAAAAATTGGAACGCCTGTAATAAAAAATTCTTCTCCAAATCGATTTTCTTGTCGTGTAGAAATTTTGCGTTTCTCCACAATAACCCGGTCACTTACCGCAGGCTTCACAATCCCAATTTCGTCATTTACCTTCCCAATGACATTTTCTGCTTCTGTATGAAACATTTTTTCCATATTCTCTGTAATATAAAGCATTTTTCCATCTGCATTACAGATTGCAAATCCTTCATGGATCTGTTCTAAAATTTCTACCAAATCCAGATCATGCAAAATATCTTCCCTCTGTTTTTTCTCCATACTACTCCTCCCATAATATTTTGCTCATTATTGATACAAAAAAAAAGAACATCCATCAGGATATTCTTTTTTGAACGAGAGCGATAGACGGGGCTCGAACCCGCGGTCGCGACCTGGGCAAGGTCGCGGGTGACCAACTACGCCACTATCGCAT
This sequence comes from Lachnospiraceae bacterium, assembly GCA_022764465.1. Taxonomy (GTDB): domain Bacteria; phylum Bacillota; class Clostridia; order Lachnospirales; family Lachnospiraceae; genus Roseburia_C. Next base: position 1,183 of record JALERL010000007.1, read on the forward strand.
ATATTCTGTTTTCACAGAAGCGGGTGATGGGAATCGAACCCACGTATCCAGCTTGGAAGGCTGGTGTTCTACCATTGAACTACACCCGCAGAGTGCCTAGTTCCGGAATCGAACCAGAGACACGAGGATTTTCAGTCCTCTGCTCTACCAACTGAGCTAACTAGGCATCTTTGCAACTTTACTTGTCACAACAAAAACAATTTTACTTGATAAAGTGTTTTTTGTCAATACTATTTTCATTTTTTATTTTTATAGCTAACTTGAAAAAGTAAATTCCAGTGCAGAACTAAATTCCACTCATACCTTAAAAATTGTGATTTTTATTGAATTTCTAAATTGTAATTTGCTGTGCATATACAAAATATAGAGTAGCACCTTGATAAAATAATTTATTTTGTGTCAAGTATTTTCTATATGTGAATTTAGGGCTTGCAAGATTAAATTCCATTGGTGGGTATGGGAATATTCCTTTTTGGCAGCTAGAATATCTCAATACCATTATGCTTTGTCAAGGGGGCATAAGCCCCTTACGGCGAGCCCTTGACAGGCAAACTGGATTGAGATGTGAAATAGCCAAGGCAGGAATGAATTCCTATTCTTTCGTATGAAAGACTAAATTCTACTTGTGCAGGAGTAAATTCCATCATGAAGACTAAGAGTGGAATTTAAGTTTTCATTTTAGGTTTTATTTTTATATTTTTATACATTTACATGTTCTTCTCTCATATAGATATTTCGGTTGTTTTGTATATTTTAATTCCGACTTGCATTTCTCTTCGTACATAAATTGCATATTCCATTCCAGATGTGTATAATAATAAGGAAATAATTAAGATAATAGGGGTAAGTATGAAAGCAGAGGAATTTGTGAATTTACATGCAGATGACACGAGAGGTTACTGTGCCTGCATCATTGATAAAAAGGGAAATATTTTTGAGTGTCCGAAGGGACATTTAGAGGCGTTGTTCGATTTAGACGGAGTACATGATACACTTTCGAGCATTCCGGACAATGTTTCCCCATTATTCTATATGATCGAGAAAACCGGTGCTGTTGTGGTTGACTATGAGAATCAGGTCTACGACCATGATCTGACACAGGAACAACGTTATGCACTGATCGCACTTGGAGACCATCATCTGATCCTGGCGAATCCGAAAAATATCCATGCGAATATCTACCTATAAGACATATCATAATGATCCATCCAGTAAGCGGATGGGATAAAATCGTGTGCTTCCATATTAGAAGCAAGCCAGACCTGCATGACTGCATCCAGATCTGGCTTCTGAAACTTTCTGATCACAGAATCTCCTATTTTAAAACCACAACCGAATATGCCGGCATTGTCAGTTCGCCATACTCTAAGGTTACTGCATCTTCTCCGGTCGTCAGCATTCCTCCGATTGCAAGCTCCGCATCCGGACTCATCTTTACATCGGATACATCCACAGTCTGTTCCTGATCCGAGATATTAAATACCAGCATGATTTGTGTACCATCATATTCCTTCGTCAGGACACAGATATTATCATCGGACATTTCTTTTACAAACTCCACGGTTCCGCGTGCAATCTGCGGATACTCATTCCGAAGCTTGATCGCCTGTTTGTAAAAATTATAGATGGAGAGCGGATCGTTCTGCTGCTCTTCTAAGCTGTCGTACTTCATCTTGACTGCATCCATGTCAGACGGTCCCTTACACATTCCCTCTGCTGACGCATCCTTAGACCAGTACATCGGTGCACGCTTGTTCTCGTCCTTGCCCGAACCCTTCATGCCAAGCTCATCGCCATAATAGACATATGCTGCACCACTCATCATCAGATTCATGGCTGCACCTATCTTTGTCTGTGCTTCGGCATTTTCACCGGAGTAATAGCCGGCGTTTCTGCCCATATCGTGATTCGAATAAAATGGCGCATCAATATAGTTCTCATTGTATTCACCGAACTTTTTCTGTAAGGATGCCACCTTTTTTCCATAGGTCGAGGCAGTTGCCTTGCCTACCTTTTTTACACTGTTTGCAATCGTTCCGTCTGTATTGGCAAATGCAAAGTTAAACATACTGTCAACTCCACTTGCATAATATTGTGCATAAGTATCCATATCCGTCCAGCATTCACAGACAATATATGCGTCGTCCTTTTTCGCCTTCACCATATCATTAAACCAGCTTAAGACTTCCACATTCTTATCGTTCTGACCGGAATAGTACTCTCCGGTTGCGTCCATACGGAAGCCATCTACGCCAAGGTCTAACCAGAAGCTTGTGATATCATCAAATTCCTTACGGACTGCTTCACTTGCAAGATTCAGATCCGGCATCTCACTCCAGAACTTGCCTTCATAGTACCAGCCGGTATCTCCGACCGGATAATAAACCTCGTTCTTCTTTTCCTTGCTGAAGTTATAATAATCAAAGTACGGGCATTCCTCTGCGGATGGCTCTGCACCGTTTAAGCCCTTGATATAATCACATGCCTGCGTAAACCACGGATGCTTCGAAGAAGTATGGTTCATCACAAAATCAATGATTACGTTAATCCCGCGCTCATGACAGTCTGCGATCAGCTCCTTAAAATCATCCATCGTACCATACTCCGGATCGATCGCTTCATAATCTGTCACATCGTACTTATGATAGGTTGTGGATGGCATGACCGGCATCAGCCAGATTCCGTTCACGCCAAGGTCGGTGTCAGTCGTATCATCTCCATCGTTCAGATAATCCAGCTTATCGATCAGTCCCCTGATATCACCGATTCCATCGCCATTACTGTCATAGAAGCTGTATAAAAATACCTCGTAAAAAGTCCGGTACTTATCATCGATCACCTGTAATGCATTGTCATTCGCCTGCATCATTGCAAGACTTTTTGCATGCCCTGCTTCCGTCTCAGTTTCTGCAACATGTTCTGTTGCAGTTACCCCTCCCTGCTGTCCACTTCCACCACAACCGCTAAGCAGCGAACCTGTGGTCAGACAAAGTGCAACAAACAAAGCCTGAATTCTTCTTTTCATAGTCCCTATCCTTTCTCCGTCAAATTTGCAGATATAAAGAAATAAGAGGCTTTCACCTCTTATTTCCAAATTGTCTATTAGATTGTATACATTAACCTTTTACAGCTCCGGTCATACCATCTACATAGTAACGCTGCATGTAGATGAATAATGCTGCGATCGGAATGGAGATACAAACGGCACCGGCTGCGAAGCAGGTATACCAGTTATCAATGTACTCTTTCTCAAGCATTCTCCAAAGTCCGATGGATACGGTGTAGTAATCAGCATTTGCACGGCAGATAACCTTTGCGAAAATAAAGTCGATCCACGGTCCGATAAAGGATGTTAATACGGTGTAAACAATGATCGGTTTACTAAGTGGCATTGTTACCTTTGTGAATACCTGGAACTTTGTACATCCATCGAGGATTGCTGCTTCATCTAATGACTTCGGGATTGTATCAAAGAATCCCTTTGCAACGTAGAAGCCCAGTCCACTACCTGCGGAATATACAAGGATCAAAGCTACACGGATCATTGATCCTTCTGAAAGACCGATTGCTTTTAAGATGTAGTATACAGCAACCATGGACATGAATCCAGGGAACAGTCCTAAGATCATTGCCACGTTCATGAACGGCTTTCTCATCTTGAAACGAAGTCTTGACATACAGTAAGAAACAGATAATACGAAGAATGTTGAAATAATACATACGAAGATCGCAATGATCAGGGTATTCATGAACATCTTCGGGAAGTTCAATACCTGAGTATCCGTAAATAACTTCACATAGTTCTTCAGTGTATAACTCTTAGGGAAGAAGGTGGATACATAAGATCCCTTCTCTGCACGGAAGCTGGTTAAGATTACCCAGAAAATCGGGAATAACCAGATCACCGCTAAAATTGCCAGACAAACATGTACGATGACATTTGTGATTTTCTTTCTTACTTTTACAGAACTTGTAATCTGTTTGCTCATTATTGGAATCCCTCCTCGTCTTTGTAAGAACCTGAATTACGATAGGTTACCAATGCTACGATTGCCAGTACGATGAAAGTCATAATACCAATGACAGCTCCCAGGTTAAAGAACTGTTTATCAACCGTCAGCTTATACAACCACGTAACCAAAAGATCTGTCTTACCGGCTGTCTTTCCGACCGGAGTAGGGTTACCACCGGATAACAGGAAGATTACGTTGAAGTTGTTGATATTTCCTGTAAATGTTGTAATCAGATAAGGTGTTGTTACGAATAACATGTATGGTAATGTGATCTTAAAGAATGTCTGTACCGGAGTAGCTCCATCGATCTTAGCTGCTTCGTATAACTCAGCAGGAATATTCTTTAAAATACCGGTTACCTGCATCATCGTATATGGAATACCAACCCAGAGGTTGATCACGATAACAGTTACTCGTGCCCACGTTGCATCCGTCCAGAACGGAAGCGACTTATTAATGATTCCGGCGTTCTTCAGTAATACATTGACAGCACCGCTCTCATTTAACATAGTTCTCATGATCAGTAAGGATACGAACTGAGGAACTGCGATTGATAAGATAAAGCAGAATCTCCAGAAGCCTTTTGCGTGTGTTTCCTTACGGTTAATCACAATTGCAAGGATCATACCGAAAATGTAGTTTAAGAATGTTGCGAAAATTGCCCAGATGATCGTCCATCCAAGTACAGACCAGAATGTCTGACCAATGGCATCCTGCATATTCAGTACCTTCTTAAAGTTGGTAAGTCCAACCCAGTCGAATAACACAAGATGATCATCCTGTTTACTATAATTCGTAAATGCCATGGTGATCATGAACACCAGTGGCAACACGGTAAATGCAAGAACACCTGTCAATGGCAGAGATAACAATAATTTATGTAAATTTTGATCGAACAAACTCTTGATGTCTTCATTAAATGTATTCAGATGCTTTCCTTCTTTTGCAAGCACCTCTGCTTTATAAGAACTCTTGACTGCTTCTTTCCATGCAATAATAAATGCTATTGTTAAAAATACTGTTGCAACTCCATATAATAATATCAGCAGAGAGTTGTCACCTGCCATATATTCATATATACCTTTTTTCTCATTCCATACTTCCACCTGTTCCTGTGTTCCAAGAGATGGGAGCATTGATAAATTATAGATACCGCTTTTGATCATAAAAAAGATGTATCCAACTTCAATTGCCAAGAACATAAGTCCCTTGATGATCTGCTTGTGGCAGATGTTACCAAGTCCCATGATCAGCAGGGATAACTTCGTAATGATGTTTCCCTTAACCACTGCATTTGTCAGTGTGTATGGGGTCTGAAAGTCTTTTCCGGCTTTCTTTTTCTTCATGTCTACAGACTGCTTTTTCACTATGTAGCCTCCTTAATTCTAACAGATATGACACAGGGGGTGTCAGCCTCATTTTCTAACACCCCGGATGTCTGTATCTGTCTATTCACACGAATCGATTACTCTGTTGCGTTCTCTGCCTCAGATGTATTCATTGCTGTGTTAAACTTCTCTGTCTGGTCAGCTGCATTGTCATGTGTAACCTCACCGTTAACGATTGCTTTACCCATGTTCTCTGCTGGTGTCCAGTAGTTGCTCATTGCAGCTACGAATGGCTGTGTGATAGATGTGTTATCAAATGTATCGTTCTGAGCTGTTACAACTGCATCAGCCTGGATAGCATCCTGTGCAAGTAAGTCTGTGTTACAAGGAACAACGCCTCTGTCATCATAATGAGCCTGCTGTGCTTCTGCACTTGCTAAGTACTGAGCTAATGCGATAGCTACCTGCTGATTCTCACATTTTGGATTTACACCAATTGCTTTAGATCCAGCAAAAGCTTTCATCTGAACATCATTTCCATTGATCTTAACTGTAGGAAGTGCTGCAACCCCCATGTTGTCGCCAAGTGCTTCCTTAACAGAAGCTGCATCCCAGGAACCTGAGAACATAGCCTTGATGCTTCCATCACGAAGACCTGCAATACCAGCTCCATCAGCGTCGTTTACGAAGTTAGGATTTGCAGCTAAGTCTACTAAGTAATCTGTAACCTGTGTTCCCTTGTCACCGGAGAAATCGATTCCAGCAGACTCATCCATCTGGTCATCACCGAACATTGTACCACCGTTAGCCACATAGAAAGAAGCGATATACCAGGAGTTTGTTAATGGGAAAGCTACCTTTCCTTTCTCTAACATTGTATCAAGACTCTTGATATCGTCATCTGAGAATACGCTCTTATCATAGAACATATACCATGTATTTGTTGTAAATGGGAAACCATATACTGATCCGTCGATAGATACGGAATCAATGATTGCCTGAGAGTTTGTCGACTGAACAGCCTCTAATGCACTTCCACCTAATTTTGCTAATGCATTGTTAGAAACAAGATCTGTAATGTTATCGTTTGCATACATGTAAACATCTGCTGCTGCATCTACGTCCTGTGTTACGTTAGCTTTTGCTTCACCTTCCGGACATACACCATAGGTGAAGTTGATGTGCCAGTTTGGATGCTGAGCTGCGAACTGCTCACACATTTTTGGAAGCCAGTTACCCTGATCTTCTGCCTGATCCTCTGCTGGAGACCAAACGGTCAGATCACATGTGATCTCTTCTTCATCATCGGAAGATGCATCTGCAGTTGCTTCTGTATCTGCTTTGTTGTCTGTTGTTGTTGCTGCGTTATTGCTGTTACCCTCTGTTTTGTTGTTGCCACAGCCTGTCATGGATGCTACCATAGCTGCAACAAGGAATAATGATAATGCTTTCTTTTTCATGTTTTCCTCTCCTTTTTTGAATTCATTCAGCATTTATATAAAATGAAACCTCATCTTATATCGTATTAAATATGTAATTACCGGCGGTATACCGTTGCAAGTGTGCGGATCCATGCCCGCCGTTCTTCACTTAAGGTATCTGTGCCTAAACGCCACTTCCAGTTGTGACCAACCGTAGATGGCTGATTCATTCTGGCTTCATTTCCAAGTCTTAAGATATCCTGCATCTGTACGATCACGACATCTGCGATACTGCTGTAAGCCAGCCGGATAAATGCATCCGGTATTTCCTCTTTGGAATTGATATTCATATATTCATACAGGTAAGCCAGTTCGTATTCTGTCTTGTCCCTGAAATGACCAACTATTGTCTCGTTGTCATGCGTTCCTGCATATACAACCTGATTCGTCTCGGTATAGTTATGTGGAAGATGTTCGTTCGCGGTATCACCGTCAAATGCAAACATCAATATCTTGATTCCCGGCCATCCGACACGTCCCAGTAACTTCTTTGCTCCCGGAATCGGTGTCCCGATATTCTCTGCGATCACCTTGCAGCTTCCAAGTTCTGTCTCGACTGCGTCGATCAGCTTCTTGCCCGGTCCCTTGTTCCACTTGCCACTATTTGCTCCGTCATGCTTCGCCGGAATGCTGTAATACTTGACAATTCCAAGGAAATGATCGATACGGATCACATCATATAATCCTGCGTTGGCTCTCATGCGGTTCTTCCACCATTCGAATCCATGCTTCTCCATGTAATCCCAGTTGTATAATGGGTTGCCCCATACCTGACCTTCCTCGGCAAAACTATCTGGTGGACTTCCTGCTACATTCTTAAGTGTGCCATCCGCCTCAACCTGAAAACGTTCCCGGCATGCCCAGACATCTGCGCTGTCCAATGCTGCATAAAGTGGTATATCACCGATCAGTTGAACACCTCTTGCATTCGCATACTGTCTCAGTTCATCCCATTGTTCATAGAACTTATACTGTGTGAACTTCCAGAAATCTGTCTGTCCTTCGAACTTCTCACAATAAGAAGTCACTGCTTTCTCATCATGCATCTTCAATTCGTCCGGCCAGGTTGTCCATTCCCGGTTGCCAAGTTCTGTCTTGATCGTCATGAACTGTGCATAATCCTCAATCCAGAAGCTGTTGCGTTCTACAAACCGGCGAAACGCTGTCTGCTCTGTGTCAAACCGTTCAAATGCCAGCTTCAGCACCTGAAAACGATTCTCAAAAAGGTTCGCATAATCGATATCTCTTTCATCGCTTCCCCAGTTGAATCCCCGGATCTCTCCCTGTGTCAGAAGTCCTTCCCGCATCAGGCGGTCAAGATCGATCAGGTACGGATTCCCTGCAAAGGAAGAAAGCGACTGATACGGACTATCTCCATAGCTCGTAGGACCGATTGGAAGTACCTGCCAGTATCTCTGTTTCAGATCCACCAGTAGATCCACAAATCGGAATGCTGCGTCTCCTAAGGTACCGATTCCATATGAAGATGGCAGGCTTGTGATCGCCATCAGAATTCCGGCCCCTCTGGTTAACTCCTTTGCTTCCAATTTTCTTCCCCCGTTTGCTGCTTTCTTTCGAAATTTATTTTCGATATTTTTCGTATCTGAGATTATTTTATATCTTAGCTACAGTTTTGTCAACGAAATCACCCTGTTTGACACCATTTTTGCCATTATTGACGTATTTGCATTGTCATTTTTGTTTATTTTCACAACCAAAGTTTGTTTTATTTTCGAAAATATTTTTTTATGTCTATTGTAAAAAATTTTTGTTTTTTATATAATTAGATTTGTGAGAAAAAACGAATAAAAAATAGGAAAATGTTGTGTTACACGCGTGGAGGAAGTTATGGTTACGATCAAAGATATTGCAGCCAGACTTGGCATTTCCGTCAGCACGGTTTCAAAAGGCTTAAGTGGCGCAAGTGACATCAGTGATGAGCTGCGTCAGATGGTTCTCGACACCGCTGTGGAAATGGGTTACCAGTCTAGGAAAATGAAAAAAGATGAAAATAAGAAGCTCTGTCTTTTTATTGAGAACATGGATTATGAGACTTCAAACCAGTTTGGATATGATATTATTCTCGGTTTTAAGCAGGCAGCCTTCCGTGAGGGCTGGACAGTTACCGTTGTTCCGGTAACCCTTGCCTTTCAGTTGGAAGAAAAATATGATACCTACATGTTAAAGAATGGTTTCTCCGGAGGCTTTCTGGTTGGTTACGCCCTGCATGATGAATGGATGCGGCAGCTGAACTTCACCTCGATCCCGACGGTACTGTTTGATAACTATATTAAGAAGAATCCGCATGTCTGCTATGTTGGAACAGACAACTTTGAAGGTATTGAGATTGCGATCGACCATCTCTACCAGCTTGGTCATAAAAGAATTGCGTTCTTAAACGGTTCTTTGTATTCCATGGTTTCCGAACAGCGTTATCAGGCATTTCTTGATAATATGAAAGAACATGAATTAGAGATTGATGAGGATCTGATCGCACACGGATATTACGTTGCAGACAGTGCAAAATACCATGTACCGAACTTCCTTGCAGCCGGAGCAACTGCGATCCTCTGTGGTAATGACCTGATTGCTTCCGGTGTTATCACTGAATGCCAGCAGCGTGGTTTCCGTATTCCGGATGATATCAGCGTAGTCGGCTTTGATGACCTGCCGATCTCCTCTTACCTCGATCCGCCGCTTACCACTGTACGGCAGGATCGTATTGAGCTTGGCAAGTGTGGCTTTGCAGCCCTAAACAATCTGATCCACCACGTATCAGTCAGCAAGACTCTGTTACGTCCACAGTTGATCACGCGTTCCTCCACTGCCCCATGCAAACGCCAGCCGGAATTGTAACCATCATTATATAATAAAGTAATTTCCTGTTGCATAAAATGCCCGGTACCAGATAAGCACATTTGCATGCTTGTCTGATCCGGGCATTCTTTTTCGTTTATAGGAAATTATCTATTTAACAGGCTACAATCTCCTTGATGAAGAATTCTTTTCCGCTGAGCAGTTCAAAATCGTTTTCTCCGCAGGACGGACAGATTCCCTTCTCTTCGATCAGATTGTAGACACAGCCGCAGTGACGGCATCTTCCGTTGCCGGGGATGATCTCGATCTCCAGCTTCGAGCCTTCTAAAATCGAGCCATCCACGGCTGCCGGATAGATTTTTTTCATATACTTCGGGATCATCGAACACAGTTCTCCCACCTGTAAAACAAGCTTTTGTATTTTTTCTACTTCGTTTTCCTCGGCAACCTGTGTCACCTGTTCCACTACCTCAAGCAGTACACCCAGTTCATGCATATGAATCTCTTCTCCTACTTTCTTCCGCTGATCGCGTCCTTTACCTTCGTTACCATGATCTTTCCCTGACGTTTTACCATGTTTTTCACAACAACCGGCTTCATATCAAGGAACTGTACGCCTTCTCCATCGTAAACACGCTCTAAATGGATCGCATCGAACTTACACTTTGTTGTACACTGTCCGCAGCCTACGCACATATAATCATCTACAATCGTTGCACCACAGCCAAGACAGCGTTCGGTCTCTTTTTTCAGCTGTTCTTCCGTAAAGGTTCCACGGAAGTCACGGAAGCTCTCGCATTCCTTCTGATCCCGTTTGATCTTCTCCGGTCTCTGGCGTGAAGCATTATCAAAGCCTTCTAACACTGCCGCTTCCTTGTCAAGCTCACGATATACCCTGCGGTCGCGTCCGTAAACCAGGCTCTGTCCCGGCTGTACAAAACGATGAATGGAGATCGCGCCCTGTTTTCCTGCTGCAATCGCATCGATTGCAAAACGTGGTCCGGTGTATACGTCTCCACCTACAAAGATATCCTCTTCTGCGGTCTGGTAGGTGAATCCGTCTGCCTCTGCGGTTCCGTTTCTGCGAAGTTCTACCTTCGATCCATCCAACAGATTGCCCCAGCAGATCGACTGTCCGATCGATAACAGTACATAGTCTGCCTCTACACTGCAGATGTCGTTCTCATCGTACTGCGGATTGAATCTGCCCTCTGCATCAAAAACAGAGATACACTTTTTAAACTCAATTGCCTTTACCTTACCGTTTTCCGTTATAATGCGGTGTGGTCCCCAGCCGTTATGGATCGCAATATTTTCTTCTTCTGCTTCTTCCACTTCATCGGCTGCCGCCGGCATCTGTGCGCGGCTCTCCAGGCAGAACTGCTCTACGCTTACGGCACCTGCGCGGACTGCGGTACGTGCTACATCGATCGCAACATTTCCACCACCGACTACAACAACCTTTCCTTCAAAACGCTTCGTATTGTCGGTGTTGATCGCACGTAAGAAATCGATTCCGCTCATCACGCCCTCGGCATCTTCGCCTTCGATTCCGACCTTTCTGCCACCCTGCGCTCCGATTGCAAGGTAAAAGGCTTTATACCCCTGTGCACGCAGTTCATCCAAAGTAACATCCTTACCGACTTCCACACCAAGCTTAAACTCTACGCCCATTGCCTTTATGATCTCAATCTCTGCCTCTACGACATCTTTTTCCAAACGGAAGGACGGGATTCCCATCGTAAGCATTCCACCCGGTTTTTCAGATTTTTCAAATACGGTAATGCTATAGCCGTCTAAGGCAAGATAGTAAGCACATGCCAGTCCTGCCGGACCTGCACCGACAATTGCAATCTTCTTATCACTGTAATTATGACGTTTTGCCGGAATGATGCGGTTCTCTGCATCTAATTCCTGCTCGGCGATAAACTTCTTGATCTCGTCGATCGCGATCGGTTCATCCACATCGCCACGGGTACATGCGTCCTCGCAGCGACGGTTACAGATACGTCCGCAGACCGCCGGAAGCGGATTCTCTTTTTTGATCAGATCTAATGCTTCTAAGTATCTGCCCTGGGAAGCTAACTTGATATATCCCTGTACAGCAATGTGTGCCGGGCAGTTTGTCTTACATGGTGCGGTTCCGGATTCTACGACATCTTCCCGGTTGATACGGTAATCCGGATTCCAGTTTTCCTTCGTCCACTTTCTGTCACGCGGTGTCACAGTCGTTGTAATATTGTCAATAACCGGCTTGCTTGAGCAGAGCTTCTGACCCATTTTCAGTGCATTGACCGGACAGTTTTCCACGCACTGTCCGCATGCCACACACTTCTCGGTTTCCACGCGTGCCACATAATTCGAACGCACCATATCGTTATTTTTAAACATCTCTGCTGTCCGAAGGGAAAGACATCCGCAGCCACAGCAGTTACAGATCGCATGTGTCTTACCATTTCCGTCTGTATTTGGGATCTGGTGCATCAAGCCGTTCTCTTCTGCCTTGCGGATGATCTCGTATGCCTCTTCACGCGTGATCTGGCGTCCACGGCCGGTCATAATATAATACTCTGCCGCATGCCCCATCTGGATACACATATCTTCCTTCAGGTGTCCGCAGCCTTCTCCCATCAGCTCACGGTCGGTACGGCAGGAACAGTCTGTTACCGTAAATACATCGTTTTCTTCCAGATACTTAGACACTTCCTCATAAGAAGCTGCATGGCTGTTACCATCGATCGCTGACTCGATCGGAATAACACGCATCAGTCCGACACCTACCGGGAATGCACCGGAACTCTTTGGTCCGCGCACACGTCCATATGCCTCCATGGCATAACCGATGATCGGATACTTTTCACAGTTCTCCTTGCTGTTTACGATTACTTCCATCGTACCCGGAATCCATGTTTCTGCCCAGAACACGTCTACCTGCTTTTCTTTGTCTGTATTCCAGAATGCCACGCCGTAATATGCAAGCTTCTTTAACTGCTCATCTACATATGCAAGTGGCTTGTTCATCTCTTTTGCAATCTCTTCTGCTGTTTTCTTCTCGTAGATGCCAAGATGACAGCCAACCTCTGCCATATCATCATCACAGCCTGCTTCTAAAATCACATACTCCGGATCATCCCAGAGGAAAGTATCCTTTCCACCTTTTTTACGTCCAAGATGATTCGCAAGTGCCAGAACCTTCTCGTTGTATTTACATTCATACCAGTCCGGAAACCACATCTTCGTTAAGTCTTTCATAGATCTCTCCATTTCGTATTCTATCTGCCAAGTTATCGGCGGTTATCCATCGTTACAGTTATCCCTTATTTTCTTATTACGATTAAGCATTCCAGCTCTGCACTTCCCCACGCAGCCAGTCTGCCCATTTTTCAATTCCTTCTCCTGTCTTTGCCGAGACCGGAATGACCTTCGCAGCCGGATTCAGCTTCTTCACACGTTCTTCAAATGCCTCGAAGTCAAAATCGAAGCAGGATAAGGTATCAATCTTGTTGATCAGTACGACATCGACAATCGAAAACATAAGCGGATACTTCAGCGGCTTATCATCACCTTCCGGTACACTTAAGATCATCGCGTTCTTCGATGCTCCGGTATCAAACTCTGCCGGACATACAAGATTCCCTACATTCTCTAAAATGGCAAGATCCACGTCATCTGCCTTTAATCCTTCGAGTCCCTGTCTTGTCATGCCTGCATCTAAATGACACATGCCACCGGTATGAAGCTGGATCACCTTTGCACCGGAAGATGCGATTGTATGTGCATCCACATCCGAATCTATATCTGCCTCCATAACGCCGATCTTCATCTCATTGCCAAGTGCTTCGATCGTACGCATCAGCGTGGTTGTCTTGCCGGAACCCGGGGATGACATCAGATTCAACAGAAAAGTCTTTTTCTCCTTTAACTCCTTACGAACCTCATCGGCTTCTCTGTCATTGTCTTCAAATACACTCTTCTTAATCTCCAGAACACGGAACTTCTCCATGCGCTACCTCTCTTTCTGCTTCGGGCTGTTTGTTTTGTTTCTGTGGTCATACCAGATAACCACATTTTGTTACCTGAATTGTAACATGCTTGTTATTTTTTTGTCAATCTAGTAAAATACAGCATTTTGCTTTTCTCTGTTTTGTCCGAAGCCGGGGGATGTTTTTTGTCTATTATGTCCCGGATTTTTTCCTGTGGTATGGGCAGAACTTACCAGTGAAGTGCATAGGATTCAGATGTCACAAGATTTTATGTTCTTATATATGTCGGAATGTGCATAGCAGGATAGCTCTCTCCGTATTACGAATCTATCCTGCTATGCTCAGTCCGACTACTACATAATCATAAAAATATCTTGTGGCGTCTTCTTTCCTGATACAACAAAAAAAGCACCGAGATCACTCAGTGCTCTTTGTAATGCCGGCGACCGGAATCGAACCGGTACTGTATCGCTACAACAGGATTTTAAGTCCTGCGCGTCTGCCAGTTCCGCCACGCCGGCATTTTGTACTGACCATACAGTCAATACGGAATGGATGGAGGTGGATTCGAACCACCGAAGCAATTTGCAGCAGATTTACAGTCTGTCCCCTTTGGCCACTCGGGAATCCATCCATTTGTTCCAGACGTTACACGCCTTAACAAGTTGATATTATAGCATAACATCTGCGCAAGCGCAAGGCATTTTCCTATTTTTCTTCATTTTCTACTGATCTTTTTCATAATCATACCGTAAAAGCAGTGCTGAAGTCTTTGGCATCGTAAGATCCATTCTGCCATTGCATACTTCATATTCGACCGGCTCTAAGGAATAGCCTGATTCATCCGTAAACATCAGACAGGTCATCTTACAGTTCTTCTTCACACCGACTGCCCAGACAGACAGATCGATCCAGCGGTCTACATAATCATTGTTGACCACGATTACAAAGGACTGGGTGCGGTTGAACCTGCCGTAGCAGAGCAGATTGTCCTCTCCATTCAAGAACTTGATTGATCCGGTACGCAGTGCCGGATTCTCACGGTGGATACGGATCATCTCACGATGAAATGCTAACAGCTCCTGATCTTCATGTCCCCATGGATAAGTTCTCCGGTTATCCGGATCGGTAAAGCCGCAGACGCCCGCCTCGTCGCCATAATAGATCGTCGGTGCACCTGTCCATGTCATCTGGATCATAACTGCTTCCCGCATTACTGCCGTGTTGATATCTGCACTTGCTGCTTCTGTTCCAAGATGATCCACACGTCCGACCTTGTGGTTGGTTCTCGTCAGGAAGCGGGAATGATCGTGGTTCGACAGTTCATTCATCGCACACTGTAAGGACGGTGTTAAAAAGCTTGTCATATAATGTTCCATCGCGCCCCGGAAGTTATACAGATTCCCCTGATTGCCCGGCTTATAATCATCGCTGTGCTTCTCCATTCCGGTTAAGAACCAGGTGACCGGCTCCATGAACGCATCATAGTTCATAACGGTATCCCACTGGTCACCGCCCAGCCAGTCCTTTGGATCTCCATAATGCTCTGCTAAAATCACCGCCTGTGGATTGGCAGTCTTGACCGCCTTGCGGAAGTCCTTCCAGAACTTATGGTTAAACTCCGGGGAATGTCCCAGATCTGCTGCTACATCCAGACGCCATCCGTCTGCATTGTATGGTGGTGACACCCACTTCTGTGCCACTCTTAAGATATAGTCGTATAACTTCTCAGAGCCTTCGTAATTCAGCTTCGGCAGGGTATCATGTCCCCACCAGCCATCATAGGTGTGGTTATCCGGCCATGCATGCTCATCATGGAAACGGAAATATTCCCGGTATGGGCTGTCCGCCGATACATATGCTCCCGGTTCATAGCCCTTCTGGCCATCGTAGATCTTCTCACGATCCAGCCATTTGTTAAAGGAACCGCAGTGATTAAATACACCGTCTAAGATCACACGGATGCCGCGTTCATGCGCTTCCTTTACGAGCTGTGCAAAAAGCGCATTACTTGCCTCTAAGTTTCTCTTATCTGTTACACGGCTGATATAACGGGATGCATTCCGGTTCTCGCCGCCCTGCGGCGGAAGCAGTTCTCCTTCATCCACAACAATCTTTCCGTAGTGTGGATCTATATAATCGTAATCCTGAATATCATACTTATGATTCGATGGTGATACGAACAGCGGATTAAAATAGATAACTTCGATTCCAAGGTCCTGTAAATAATCCAGCTTCTGTCTGACACCTTCGAGATCCCCGCCATAGAACTCTGCAACCGAAAAATTCGATGCCGGCTGATCCCAGCTGTCCATTTTCCGGCTGTTGGTACGGATATAGAAATATTCATCCGTCAGCACATCATTCGATGGATCTCCATTGTAAAATCGATCCACAAGGATCTGATACATCACTGCGCCCTTTGCCCATGCCGGAGTAGAGAATCCAGGCACAATACAGAAATGATACTGTGGGCGGATGTCACGCGTCACACCATACCGGTCATAATAGCAGGACAGCATTCCGGTTGACACTTCAAAATAGTAATAGTAGGACTCTTCGCCTAACTGTACCGTAATAGAATAATAATCAAACTCGCCCTCTGTCTCGGTCTTTGTCATTTCCTGCTTCTCGCCGTTATGCCACATCCAGACAATATCCACATTGTCACGCGCTGTACGAAAGCGAATCGTTACCTTTTCATTTTTCCCCGGTTCCTCCGGCTGTCTGTAATCCGCAGTTCCATCGGAAAACAATGCGCGTTTCCGCAAAATCGGACGCATCTGCATAATATACTGCTGTATCTTGTTCAGTTCATAAATTGATTTCATAACGATTCCTTTCTTGAAATAAAGTGCACATCTCTATACAGCAAAAAAGACAGCCTGTCGAACAGCTGCCTTTTTTAGGAGAAGGTATTTTTACTATGGGGTGTAGCAAAACTATATAATGTATTGGGGGGTTTTTACAGTGATTATTGTATCATCCGTCCATCAATAAGTGTGCACAAACTTGACAAATTAATAGGCTAAATTTTGTGAATTATTTCTAGTTAATTTTAGTCTTTTCGCAAACTCGGCGAAAATGGGAAGAAAATGGCTTTTTCGGTTTTTCCTTAAAAAAGCTACCTCTTAATCGCTTTCGTACACTAATCCATGAAAATGTGCACTTAATTTTAGTTTTGCTATTACCTAATTTTACCTATGGTTCGATCACTTCACCTGTAGTTATACACTGTTCCTCTGATGTTTCACTTACCGGAGTGCCAAACAATGCCTCGAATTCTTCGCGGTTGATCTTTTCTTTTTCTAATAAAAGCTGTGCGCAGGATTCTAATACATCCTTGTTTTCCCCGATGATCTTTCTTGCCTTTGCATAGCATTCATCAATGATCCGTTTTACTTCCTCATCGATTCTGGTGGCGACATTCTCACCATAGCCTCTTGTATGTGCAAGATCCCGGCCGATAAATACTTCATCATCATCGTTGTTATAATTGATCAATCCAACATTCTCAGACATCCCATACTTCGTTACCATCGCCTTGGCAAGCTCGGTTGCCTGCTTGATATCCTGTGAAGCTCCGGTGGTAATGTCATCAAAGATCAGCTCCTCTGCGACACGACCGCCTAAGTCAACCACGATCTCCTGAAGCATTCTTCCCTTGGTGTTAAACATCTCATCGCGCTCCGGCAGCGGCATCGTATAACCTGCTGCACCTGCGCCCGTCGGAATGATCGATACCGAATAAACCGGTCCGACATCCGGAAGCAGATGGAATAGAATTGCATGACCGGATTCGTGATATGCAGTGATCTTCTTCTCCTTCTCCGTAATGATCCGGCTCTTCTTCTCTGCACCGATTCCTACCTTTACGAAGGACTTGCGGATATCGTCCTGGACAATATAACTCCGGTTCTCTCTGGCTGCAACGATCGCAGCTTCATTTAACAGGTTCTCTAAGTCTGCACCGGTAAATCCGGCAGTCGTCTGTGCCACCTGTTTTAAGTCGACATCATCACCCAGCGGCTTATTTTTTGCATGTACGGCTAAGATCTCTTCTCTGCCGCCCACATCCGGACGTCCGACATGCACCTTACGGTCAAAACGTCCCGGACGCATGATCGCAGGATCTAAGATGTCAACACGGTTGGTTGCCGCCATCACAATGATTCCTTCATTAACACCAAAACCATCCATCTCTACCAACAACTGGTTTAAGGTCTGCTCTCTCTCGTCATGGCCGCCGCCCATTCCGGTTCCTCTGCGTCTTGCAACCGCATCGATCTCATCGATGAAAACGATACACGGAGAATTCTTTTTCGCTTCTTCAAACAGATCACGCACACGGGATGCACCGACACCGACAAACATCTCTACAAAGTCTGATCCGGAGATACTGAAAAACGGAACTCCTGCTTCTCCGGCGATTGCCTTGGCAAGCAGTGTCTTACCGGTTCCCGGAGGTCCGACTAACAAGACACCCTTCGGAATTCTCGCACCCAGATTGGTGTATTTCTTCGGCTCACGTAAGAAGTCTACGATCTCCTCTAACTCTTCCTTCTCTTCCCGCAGTCCGGCTACATTGTCAAATGTCACCGTCCGGTTCTCATCTGTCGTCATCTTGGCACGGCTTTTCCCAAAATTCATCATCTTGTTGCCGCCGCCATTTGCTGCCGCCTGATTATTCATAATGATAAACAGGATAAACATAGCTGCAAATACCAGTAACAATGGCAGCAGATTCATCAGCCAGTTCTCTGCCGGCACCGAATCCATTTTATAATTCTCGAACTTATACTGCTGCATCAGGTCGATCGCATGATCTACATCCGATACATTCAGTTCGGTCTTACTCGAATCATTTTTGATGATCTCAAGCACACCTGTCGGCACTTCCCGATTCGGATCGATCTCAACCGATACGATCTTGTGGCTTGCCAGATCATCTTCAAACTGGGTCAGGTTGTACGTGTTACTACTGCTCTGCTGATGGTCTAAAAACAAAAAGACAAGCACCACCAGTACAACCAGCCCGATATAAAATCCAAAACCTCTATAATTCTTTTTCACGGAGTCTCCTTCCTAGTTCAAGCTCAGTATTCCGATATATGGCAGATTACGATATCTCTGGTCATAATCTAATCCATAACCTACTACGAATTCATCCGGGATCTCAAATCCGGTATAATCGGTTGCAACATCCGTCACTCTGCGATCCGGCTTATCTAACATGGTGCAAAGCTTTAAGCTCTTTGGATTTCTCTTTGTCAGATCCTCTAACAGATACTTCAGGGTTCTTCCTGTATCAATAATATCCTCGATCACAATGACATTCTTGCCCTCGATTGATTCGTCCAGATCCTTTTTCAGCTTTATCACACCGCTTGATACGGTAGATGACCCATAACTTGATACAGACATGAAATCCAGTGTGACCGGAACTGTGATCCGCTTTGCAAGCTCACAGGTAAAAAATACCGATCCTTTTAAGATACAGATCAGACAGACCTCTTCCCCTGCAAAATCCTTGCTGATCTGTGCACCCAGTTCTGCAATTCTCTGATTCAGTTTGTCTTCTTCAATCAATACGCGAATACTTTCACTCATTTTCTTCTTTTCCTCCATCATACTGTATTTCAAGAATTCTTTTTGTATGCTCTGTTACTTTATATCCTGCACTCATACGGTAGCCAACTACCCATACGATATGTGAACCATCTGCAACCAAAGGAATCTGATCCCGCTGCTGCTGTGGAATCTTCTCATCCACAAAATACTGTTTCAGCTTCTTACGCTTTCCGTCTTCCGTCAGCCAGAAATAATCGCCGGATCTCCTGTTTCTTACAGATAGGCTATCTTCTATCTTATCATAATCCAGCCATTTCGTATACTTGTTTTTTGGAATTTCCCCTTGCAAATTGGCACTGTCAAGCAGCCGGCAGGTGAATGCAGGTGCATCCTGCAAGCGGATCCCAGGTACATTCTCCTGCACTTTTTTCATGTCTTTCCTTTTCCCATCTGCTTTTGCAATCCGGACTCCTCCATAAGTTCTTACTGCACAAAGATCATACGGAAGACAGATCTGCCTTCCTACCTGCCGGTCAAACAGCTCACAGACACTTTTTACATGTGACATACCAATATCCTTCTTACTGCCTGCAAGGCTTCCAAGCACTTCATAGAGCAGCAAGTCTCTTAACACCTCTTCTTCCGTATGAACCTCTTGATCTATCATGACCCCATCTGTCCCCGGATGCACGTACTGCTCCATCAGATGATCTGCCTGTTTTCTCATATATTCCTGCGTCTGCCGCAGCAGCTCTGCTGTCTGTGCCATATGTGCAACCGCCTGATCATTGATCTCCTCTAAAACCGGAAGCACCTCATGGCGTACCCTGTTTCTCGTATAGATGAGTTCTTCATTCGTCGCATCCGTGCGAAACGGCTGGTTTTTCTCATGCAGATAGTTCTCAATCTCACTTCTGCTCACCCCTAAAAGTGGGCGGATGATCCGTCCACGTACCGGTGCGATCCCTGCCATTCCCTGCAATGCGCTTCCGCGCACCAGATGATGCAGCATCGTCTCTGCATTGTCATTCTGGTTATGTGCAACGGCAATCTTCGCCCCCGGATAGGCGGCAGCCTCCTGCTCAAATGCCTGATAGCGCAGCCTGCGTCCTGCTTCTTCGAGTGACTCGCCACACTTTTTTGCAATCTCCGGCACATCAAACGGATATAACACAAACGGAATATTTTTCCGCTCACACAATGCCTTTACAAATGATGCATCTGCCAGACTTTCACCGCCACGGATGCCATGTTCGATGTGTACGGCACGGATCGTGATGTCATATCTCTTTTGTATCTCTGACAGCACAAGCAGAAGGCAGACCGAATCTGCGCCGCCGGATACGCCCGTGATAACAACATCTCCCGGTGTGAGCATCTGATTTTTTTCAATATAGGCGATCACTTTTGTGATCAGATTTTCTGCCATGTCTCTCACTACTTTCTCTGATGCGGCAGGCATATCATTAAGACTTTTCCCAGATTCCCGCCACTAACACCGTCATATCATCCGGTGCTTTTCCACCGGTATAAAGAAGCACATGCTCTAAGATCCGTTTTGCAAGCGTATTCGGATTATTCGTCTCGATTCCTGCAATGATCTCCTGCATCGTCTCTTCCGGCTTTTCAACATGTAAGTATTCTAGCACACCATCTGTAACCATGACAAGGAAATCTCCCCCGGCAAGCTGCTTTTGCATCCGTTCAATTTCAAGCCTGTGGTAAACGCCTGCCGGCAGGCTTGTCGACACCAGACATTCTACCTCATCCGGATGCCGGATAAAAGTTGCCGCTGCCCCGATCTTATAGAATTCACAGCTTCCGCTATACAGATTGATCTCGGCAATATCCACCGTAGAAAAAAGATCCTCCTCTCCCTTGATCACCATCGCAGAATTCATCATGCGGATTGCCGTCTCCATGCCAAATCCGGCTTCTAAAAACTTTTCCAACAATTCAATGACCGTTTCGCTCTCCCTGCACGCACGCACCCCGGAGCCCATGCCATCCGAAAGGCTTAAAATCAGCCTGCCATCCGCACGCTCGAGAAACGAAAAATTGTCACCGGAAACCGGTGCACCATCCTCAACCAGCCGCGCCACTCCATAGATACTCTGATAACAAGTCTCTTCTTCATACGTAAACAGTGTTTTTTCCTTTCCGATCAGAGCCTTTGCATCCTTATGCGGCATCATTGGATGATCCAGTGCCTTTTCTACCGCTTTTGTCAGTTCCTTAACCGGAACACAGCCTGCCTTTGCCCTTGCATTGACTTTTAACTGAATACGTCCGTTCTTTTTTTCAAAAAGACGGCCATCCGATACGAGCACCCCGCGCTCTTTTGCACGGTACTTTAATTCTGTCAGAGATGTACGTCTTTCTTTACTGATATCCACATCCGGGCTGGCACAATCTTCCATGATATATGCCATGGCATCTAACTGTTCTGCGATCACTTCCCGGTTCTCGATCAACCGGTTATACCACGAAAGATTCAATCTCGCCCGTTCAAATACATGCACCGCCTCCTCGATCATCGTGCCTGCATAGGGACAGTATTTTTCCATCCGAAGCCTTGCGTCCCGGTCGGCACAGCCCGCCTGACGGATCGACTCGATCAGTTGTGACAGACATCCATACATCGGTGAATCCTCATTTTCCCAACAGATAGCACAGGAATCACAGTTTGCACAAAGACGGCCCGTGATCTCATTCTGGATCTGTCCCATCTCTTCCGGTGTAAAATCCGCCTGTTCCATCTTCATTTTCAGAAAAATATCCGATAGCCCCTGAAAAGATTCCGCATAATCCTTCAGTCTTTTCCGGTGATCCTCTTCCGGCGGCACATCAATATCCGGTTGCAGCTTCCATTCTAAAAAGCTATGTAAGATCCGGCTGATCACCATTGTCGCACCAAATACAAAGATTCCTTCCATCAGATCCACCCATAGGGCAGTACGGTTTTTCAGATCCAGCAGCTCCCCGAAGATCCCGATCAGAGAGGTTGCAACACCTGCGGTCAACGCCCCCGCCCAGGTGAAGCATCCCTTGTTCACCCATTCCATCAGGCGGATCACAACCGCTGTCACCAAGATCACCATCAGATACTTTACCATTGTGGTAACCGGCAGCAGCACCGCCATGCCAAGTGTCATCACAACCGCCAACAGCATCCGTCCGCTTCCTTCGAGACAGCCGGCTGCAAAATATGCCGGAATCAGTGGAAAACAGCCTGCGATACTGATCCTGCACATACAGATCCCCAATAATGAAACCAGAACTTGTTTTGTGTTTTGTCTTTTCATTTTCATCAAACCTCCATCCCTGTCGTTCTGACAGCAGAGGTTATTATACGGATCTTCTTTTAAAATCTTTGTCAAACGATTGTCCGCTTTTCAAAAACATTTCGCCAAATTCTCCATTCAAATGGCGAATCCAAAGCCTTCTATGCAGTTCATGTTTTCGAAGCGGTTCATTCTTAAGAATAAAAAGAAGAACCTCTCCGGTTCTTCTGGTTCTTCTACTTTTTCTTCTCTTTAAAGACGATCTCATTATCATGTAACAGTCCAAGCTTGCTCTTTGCGATATCCTCTACATAATCCTGACTCTTTGTATATTCCTCATAATCCTTCAGGTTCTCCTGCCGCTGCGTCTCTTCCTCTAACTGCTCCGTCAGGTTCTTCTCCTGTACGATGTATTCCTGATTCTTCTGGTACAGCCGGACGATCTGAACCGACATGACAACTAAAAGCGTACAGACGATCAACGTAACACAAAGCTTCCCTGCACGGTTATTCTTCTTTCTCCTTCTGCTTCTCTGGCTCATCTTACTCCTCATTTCTGCACATGCATTCTGTGCAAGCAGATACTATCGTTTCTTCACACCTATTTTAACTTCTTTATACACATTTTTCAATAGCTTTGCTGCCCTTTTCCATAGTCTGACTGCCTGATGGTGCATAAAGTGTGCCGGCTTTTTTGTCCATTTTCCCAACAGATGCAGTGGATATAAGAAAAGACGAATCAGTTTTTTTAAGATCCGCGCCACAACCCCGGTTGCCCAGGAGCTGATCAGATAGTTATAGACAAGCATCCCGGTCACAATCCCTCCGATTGCAAATCCGCGGATCAGTCCATCATTCTTCCTGTAGAGCATTGCAAAGATAAAAAGTGCACTAAATACCCAGTAAAGCATATCCTCGATGGCAAGGGCAATCGTCCCGTGTGTGACCAGCTTCCGGAAAATACGGAGTACATCATACAAAAACACCAGCATACAGCCGGACAACATCGAGATTGCCATAAAATCTGCTTCCCGCAGGATATTTTCGCTTACCTCGATCATTTAAACAGCCTTCCGAAAAAGGATTCGTTTGCCGGCTTCCCGTAAGCATTTCCATCGGAGTAACTCAGGCTGTCAATCCTGCCGGAAATATCAATTTCTCCCTTTTCTAG
Organism: Lachnospiraceae bacterium; assembly: GCA_022764465.1. Taxonomy (GTDB): domain Bacteria; phylum Bacillota; class Clostridia; order Lachnospirales; family Lachnospiraceae; genus Roseburia_C. The sequence goes on from JALERL010000007.1 coordinate 24,831, forward strand.
GGTCAGCCGGTTCACATGAAGGTCTGCGCCCTTGATCAGTAACATCCCCTGCTCCGTCTCTAAGAGGATCTCGCCTACATCAAAGGATAACACATCGATCACACCGCTGAAGTTCCCTGTCTTTCTATTCGACAACAGCACCTTATGTGCCTTAACAATCTTGCTTTCTTCCATCAAAAAAGCCTCCTCACATATTTATTGAAGTTCGTCCTTCCTTAAATATATGATGAGGCTTCCGCTTCTATGATGAAGAAAACCAGCTGCTTTACAGATATTTGAACAGATCCTTGGCTTCTTCCTGCTTTGTCGTATCCTGAATGTCAAGCACTTCCACCTTGACCTTCTTTGTTCCGAACAGAATCTCGATCACATCCCCGACCTTCACATTCGTAGATGCCTTCGCCGGCTTACCGTTGATCATAACACGACCGGCATCACAGGCTTCATTCGCAACGGTTCTGCGCTTGATCAGTCTGGATACTTTTAAAAACTTGTCTAATCTCATTTTTCTCCCTCTATCTCATGGAATCTTAACACTTATTAAAATAAAGTGTGCGCCTACCGCACACTACCGCGCCCGAGCGGATGCATCGCATAATCTTCCACTCCGCGAGGTGCGCATCGTTGCTCTGTTACTGTATAGGAATTCCCTATACAGTAATAAAAGGGTGCAGTAAAAACAGTACTCTGTCCTCACCACACCCCGGATCTCACATGAACGAATTATGCGTTGATCATATCTTTTAAAGCTTTACCTGCCTTGAACTTTGGAGCCTTAGAAGCTGCGATTGTCATTTCAGCACCTGTCTGAGGATTACGTCCTGTTCTAGCTGCTCTCTCGGATACTTCGAATGTACCAAAGCCAACTAACTGGATCTTCTCACCCTTCTTTAACTCTTCAGCAACTACATCTGTGAATGCCTTTAAAGCTGCCTCTGCATCCTTTTTGGATAATTCTGTCTTCTCAGCCATAGCTGATACTAATTCTGCTTTGTTCATGTTAAAATTCCTCCTCTGGATATTCTAATTCTTAATCGTGGTCAATCTTTGTCTCCTAGATTTTACCTACGAATATATTTATACTTGTTTTCGCCCTATTTGTCAAGGAATTTCAGCAATTCCACGCGCTTTATAGGCATTTTATACAATGCCTTTTAGAGCATTCCGTTGATCTTATCGAGAACCGCTTTTCCAAGGCTCTGATACTTCTGATCTGCCTCTTCCATGGAATTACCCTTCACACCGATATAGAACTTCACCTTTGGCTCTGTTCCGGATGGTCTTACACATACCCATGCGTCATCCTCTAACTCATAATAGAGTACATTCGAAGCTGGAAGTCCGGTCGGAACAACGGCTCCGGTTGCAAGCTCTGTGATCGTATCTGCTGCATAATCACGTACCTTTAATACCTTCTTGCCATCGATCTCTGTGATCGGATCCTTTCTTAAGGTATCCATGATCTCTTTGATCTTTGCAAGTCCTTCGATTCCCTTTAAGGTGATGGACTCTACATAGTCTTTGTAATAACCGTATTTTTCATACATTGCAATCATTGCATCCCATAAGGTCATGTTCTTGGTCTTATAGTAAGCAGCCGCTTCACACAATGCCATAGATGCAACTACTGCATCCTTATCTCTTGCATAAGTTCCGGTCAGACAGCCATAGCTTTCCTCCATGCCAAAGAGGTAAGTTCCCTTTCCGCTCTTCTCGAACTCTAAGATCTTCTGTCCGATGAACTTGAATCCGGTCAATACTTCGATCAGCTCGATACCGTAGTATTTTGCGATCGCATCTGCCATATTGGTCGATACGATAGACTTCACAAATGCTCCATCTGCCGGAAGTCCCTGTAACTCCTTCTTCTGTCCGATCAGGTAGTCTCCGATCAGGCAGCCGGACATATTTCCGGTCAGGGAATGGTATTCTCCTGTTTTCGAATCCTTTACATAAACCCCAAGACGGTCTGCATCCGGATCTGTAGCAAGGATCAGGTCTGCATCTACCTTCTTGCCGAGTGCAAGTCCGAGTGTAAATGCTTCCTCAGCCTCCGGGTTCGGATAGCTGACCGTCGGGAAGTCTCCATCCGGAAGCTCCTGCTCCGGTACAACATATACGTTCTTGAAGCCAAGTTCCTTTAACACACGACGGACCGGAATATTTCCTGTTCCGTGAAGTGGTGTGTATACGATCTTAAGATCACCGCCGACTGCGTCGATCGCATCCTGATGTACGACTAATTTCTTTAACTCTGCAATATATGGATCATCAATATTGGCTCCGATCGTCTCGTATAAACCTGCTGCCTTTGCATCTGCAAGTTCCATGGTCTTAACATTGTTATAGTCGGTTACCTTCTTGACCTCATCCATGATTCCGGTATCATGTGGCGGTGTAATCTGTGCACCATCCTCCCAGTATACCTTATATCCATTATATTCAGGCGGATTGTGGCTTGCAGTAATGTTGATACCTGCAATACACTTTAAGTAACGTACCGCATAGGAAAGTTCCGGTGTCGGTCTTAAGGATTCAAATACATATGCCTTGATTCCGTTTGCTGCCAGACAAAGAGCCGCAATATCTGCGAATTCCGGTGACATGTGTCTCGAATCGTATGCAATCGCAACGCCTCTCTTCTCGCCATGTACCTTTAAGATATAATTGGCAAGTCCCTGGGTTGCCTTACGTACCGTGTAGATATTCATACGGTTAGTTCCTGCTCCGATCACGCCTCTTAAGCCGGCGGTACCGAACTCCAGATCACGATAGAAACGATCTTCAATCTCTTTTTCATTCCCCTCGATTGCCTTTAACTCAGCCTTTGTGTCTGCATCAAAGTAATCGTTTGCAAGCCATGACTCATACATTGCTCTGTAACTCATTCTTTTTCCTCCTAGATATAAATAATATGCTTTATCATTCAATCGTCCGGCATCTCCTAATCCGAACTCGATGAACTTCCGGTTAATGTATCAATGACTTCTGACAGTGCTTTGTAATATTCACTGTTTGTCTTACTCTTTGTTGTCTCTGTCTCCGTAGAGGACGTTATCTTACCCGCCCCTGAAGAACTACTGCTCTGTCCGGAAGAGGACGTACTGCCTGTTTTCTCCGTAGTCTTCTCTGTCGTCTTCTCGGTATCTGTTGCTGTCTTCTCGGTACTTCCCGAAGAAGATGTCATTGCTACCTGTATCGTAGCCTCACCGGTATGTACATACAGACGCTTCGACCAGGTATCGTAGCCTTCTGCAACAATCTCCAGCTTATGAACACCATATTTTAATTTCTGCGGCTTCGTATAATCGATCTTTTCTCCATCGATCGTCATCACCGCATTTTCCACGCCAACCTCAAAGGTAACCTCACAGAACTTCGGGCCTTCTCCCTTTAGTTCATTTAAGTCTACCACCGTCTCCTCGCCACGTGTGACTACGATCTCCTTCGAGTCACCATAGCCATCATTGGCAACCGATAACAGATACGTTCCTTCCGTCATCTCCACCTGCATGTCCTTGGTAACCGGAAGGTAAACCTTCGTACCAATACTCAGCCAGCCGCCTTCAAATAGCTCTGTATTCTTAAGCGTGATCGTTCCATGTCCGGAAGTAACCGACACCGAAAGGATCTTCCGGTCAATACCTATGATCCGCAGAATGTCCTTGTCCGTGATATCGGATAACTTAATCTCATTCTCATCGGAAAAGACCTTAAGATCTGCTTCATAGTAGTACTTCGTTCCTGCGATCTGAACCATATTCTGATCTTCCTCAATGGAAAATCGGGTTATATCGTCATATTCCCAGACCTGAGGTGTGATCTGTACCTGCATAAGTTCCTTGGTCTTCGGAGACTGTGTGATCGTTACAACACGTCCCGGAAGCAGTTCTGCAATCGACATGTAGTCTCCATATTTATTCAGGAAACCGGTTCCATCGTTATAGGTAAATGCTTCCTGCCGCTTCTGTCCTAAGCTGTAGAGCTGGATCGTACCGTTCGTCGTATTCACACTTAACACTTCATACAAGGACTTTTGATCCACAGTCTCTGCTTCGGTAGCCTCTACCTTCGCATCGGCAGTCACCGCTTCCTCCTCTGTTTTTGCCTGTGAAGGAGCACGCACACCTGCCTCAATCTGTCCCTTTGAAGTATTATTTGCGCAGGCACCCAAAAAAACCAGCATGCAGCTATATAAAATTGCAATTAAAAAAATTGATATTTTCTTCATTTGTACATTATAACCTATTCTTTTCGAAAATTAAATAACATTCTTAAAAAGTGTTCCCGTTGTTCTTCCTGTTCAATTACCCGGTTTAGCTTTTCAATATTGCGTGCGGAGATCCAGGATTTGTTTGAATTATAATAGTGGTTCGCGATCTTCCAGAATTTTTCCGGATAAGACAGCCGGATATAGAGCTGTTCATATTCCACCGGTGTAAGCTTCCGCTTCGTCTCATAGGCTGCTGTCATGTCCACTGCCAGCCCGACATTCCAGTTATGCTTTTCCATCATTTTCCGCATAAAATTTGCAAGATCACGGATATACATATCATACACTGCATTTTCAAAATTGGTAAGGTGAACACCATCTTTTGCAAAAAGCACATTATGCTGGTTAAAATCCCCATGGCAGATTCCGCTGTAACGCTCCCATTCTTCATCCGAAATGGTCTCCATCTGCCGTTTCAGACACTCGGTTACATGCTCCGCCTTTCCGGCAAATTTATCATAATTTTTCAAGAAGAGCATTTCAAACTCATTTTTACTCTTTTTTCCACGGATATAATTGCGTACCTTTTTGAGTTCACGGTTATGCTTCTCATATTCCGTAAGCAGTGTCTGTCTGCGGATCCGCAATCCATCCGGTACCTTCGCATTTCCTGCATGTAAGGCCTGATGAAAATGCGCCAGCAATGTGACCGCTGCTAACAGATCATCCCTGTTTTTTGTCTCACACTCCCTGCCTTCTATGTAATCACGTACATAATACCGCGTCTCATCCACATCCGTGGCTAACACCGTCCCCCCGGTTGTCCGTATGATATGATCCACAAGAATTCCCTGATCAGCTGCCTCCGTCAAAAAAGCTGCTATAAATTCTGCCCGTACTTCCGATGTGTCAAATTCCTTTAGAATGACCTTATTTTCCTCTGTCGTACAGATATATGCACCACGCCCTTTTTGGATCTCCGTTACCGGAAATGCGTACTGCTCAAAAAGCTGTTCGGATAAACTATACACAAAAACCCCTCCATATGATTATTCCTTGTTTATCATATGAAGAGGTTCTTTAAAGTATACCCGATCAGTTTTTCTTTTGTATTCATCGACGGATCATCAAGTACCAGCTCTAACAGCTTCTGTAAAACGCGGCCGATCTCCGGTCCCGGCTTCATTCCGGCAGCGATCAGATCCGAACCACCGATTGCAAGCTGTTTTAAGGATATACACTCCCGTTCACTTACAATGGCATCATAGATCTGCTCATAATCCCTTAAATAATCCAGCTTTTCCTGCTGCATGTAACTGCTCTGTGCAAGGATATCCGCACGCTTTACTTCAAATAAAAGCTTATAATCCGACAGCCCTGCCCGATAGACTGCATGACGCACTGCCTTACGCTCAGGCTTTGGATTCACATCATGTACACGGATCAGTCCACAGACTGCATCGATCGTGGCATTGTCCATCTTAAGCCGCCGCATGATCTTACGTGCAAGCTCTGCTCCCTTCTGTGGATGCCCGTAAAAGTGATCAATCCCCTTTCCATCTGTCGTCTTACAAAGCGGCTTTGCGACATCATGGAGCAGCATCGTATAACGCAGTACCTTATCCGCACGTATCTCACCTAATGCTGCGATCGTATGCTCTCCGACACTATAACAGTGGTGCGGATGATTCTGTGCTGTCTCCATCATAGCATCCCACTCCGGCAGGATCACAGCCGAGATGCCTGTCTGATACAGCGTGCGCAGTTCATCCGGATGCGCAGATACTAAAAGCTTCGTCAGTTCGACCTGAATACGCTCTGCACTGACCTTTTTCAGATTCCCGGCAAGTTCCTCGATCGCTGTCCGCGTTTCAGCTTCGATCGTAAAGCCAAGCTGTGCTGCAAACCGCACGGCACGAAGCATACGCAGTGCATCTTCTCCAAAACGTTCCCTTGCATTCCCTACACAGCGGATAATGCCCCGCCTCAGATCACCAATCCCATCAAAGGCATCCACCAGACCGGTTGTCTCATTGTACGCCATTGCATTGATCGTGAAATCGCGCCGTTTCAGATCTTCTAACAGATTCGAGGTAAAGGTAACCTCTTTCGGATGTCTTGCATCCTCGTACTCTCCATCGATCCGGTAGGTCGTCACCTCATAACCGACATGATCGACCATAACCGTAACCGTTCCATGCTGGATTCCGGTATCGATCGTCCGCTTAAAAATCGCCTTCACCTGCTCCGGTCTTGCCGATGTCGTAATATCCCAGTCCTGCGGACTGCGCCCTAAGATGGTGTCCCGGACACAGCCACCGACTGCATAGGCATCCTGCCCATGCTTTTGCAATTCATTCAATATCCATCTGACTGCCTCTGGAAGCTGTATCTGCATGCTGTTTACCATCCTGTCCTTTATGCCATAAATCTGTATGTACCCTTTGTGCTCGTCTTCACACTATACATCAGATCATCTGCCTGTTTTACCATCTCATTAATATCTTCCTCGGTCGTCACATCATGGGATGTGATAATTCCGATCGAGCATGAGATCTTGCGATTCTCATCGATGGAGATCTGTTCTCCTAATGTCTCTGTGATCGCATCCTTAAAGCCATCTGTCTTTTCGATCTGTACATAGATCTCTTTTGCAAGCTGTTCGATCTTCTCCCTGTCGTCCGTGTACAGGAATACGATGAATTCGTCACCACCATAACGTGATACTTCGCCATACGCACCACATACCTGTACAAAAATATCTGCCATGGACTTTAAGATCAGATCTCCAACATCATGTCCATACGTATCGTTATAGCCCTTGAAATTATCCAGATCGATAAACATCAGTCCAAACCGGTGTTCCATCTCGCCCTTACGGATCTTCGCCGAAACATGTTCAATATTCTGATAGAAGCCCTTCCGGTTATTGATGCCGGTCAGCTGATCGGTAACAGCCGACTCATACAGCTTCTGGTTCATCTGATAGATCTGCTCATATGCGTTCAGTCTGTTTAAGGCATTTACAACCTCACGGAATAACAGCTCATAGATATTCAGATCGTCCTCATCTAACATATAACGGTTAACCGAAGAATGCCAGTTATCCTTCATCAGTACATAGATGATCACGATACTCTCGACCTTACCGTTGTTAAAGTACGGAATCGCCACCATCGAACATACATTATCCTCACCGAACATGGATACTACATCCAGATGCTCGGAATAGTTGTTGCTGATCTTCGAAACTGCAAAGCCCTTCTGGTTCTCTTCAAAAATGTCTGACAGTGTCTGTAACATCTCCTCTGAGATCTCCTGCTCTGTATTATTATACAGGATATCCGCGTGGTCTTCCCCATACTGGATATAAACCGCCTTATCCACGGTAAAATGATAGAGGAAGGTCTTCATAACCGTATCAAGAAGCTGATCCGGTGTCACATTCGTCACATCCAAAAGTCTCTGCCAGGTAGAAATGAAGTCCATCTGCCGCTTCTTCGTCTGATATGCACGGCTTAAGCTCTCCTGACGAAGCAGTGTCTCCATCTGCGCATTTGTCAGCTTCTTTGGCGGCTCTTTTGCCAGATAATCCTTCACTACATCTAAGACCTTCAGGCTGTCCTCGAGGTTATTACGGTGTGTACTGCTCTCGTACTGTTCTAAAACAGCGCGCTCCATATCCATCAGTTCACGTCGTCCGGTTCTCTCATAAAAAGCGATCCGGCTCTGACGAAACAGACGGTAACAATAGAACTGGTTTCCTTCTGCGCGGACCAGATGGGATTCCGCAGTTCCAAAATCCTCAAACGCCGCCACTTCATTTCCTTCTTCTTCGTTCAGCAGTGCACGTGAAAAATAATACAGGAACATATCATCATCACACTTTGCATAGTCATGTATGATGCCCAGTTCATTGTCCACATTCTCTTTTTCAATAATATAATTCAAAAACTGCTTACAGTTATTCAGATACTGGATGCAGTTAAAGTGATTGCCCATCTTCTGATTACAGAGTGCCAGTAATCCGTAAAGCTTCGACAGGTTACAGACGCGGAGGCTGTTTAAGTTCAGCTTCTCAATCACCTTCATACAGCGCATGATGTCATCATTCGCCTCACGGAACTCACCAAGTGCAATACAGTTGATCGCATGGTTGTAATAGACCTCTGCAATATCCTCCGGCAGGTTCAGGTTATAGAATACCTCCAGTGCCTTATCCATGAAGATTTTCGCCTCTTCATTTTTACCCAGTGCACAGAGATTGTATCCCAGTCCGCAGAACACACGTCCAACTTCCAGTGATGACTTATCACTCATCGCCTCAAAGGTACGAACCGAATACAGAGTCGAAATCTCATGCATGCCGTTTGTGGATGCAAGCATGATATTCTTCTGATATGCACTGTAGACCAGTTGTTCATTACCGATCTCTTTCGCGATTGAGATTCCCTTGCTGAAATAGATCAACTGCTCTTCTGACTTGTATGCCTTTGCAACCATTTCCGGCTTGTTATCATATGCATAAATGTAAATATATGCCATATGATTGCAGTAGTTGTACTTGATCAGTTTCTCGATCAGCTGATCGTTGATCTCAACATTGTCTGCACAGAAGAAGATATTACACCAGCCGGACATCTTCGCCTGTACCTCAAGCAGTTCTGCCACAAACTGCCAGTTCTCCATGCCTGCCTCAATTGCTGCGGATCTTGCTAACTTCGCAGTGCGCACTGCTTCCTTTAACTTACCCTGATACATATAGACCAGTGCTGTCATATATTCTGCATAAAAAGATGCAAACGGCTTACTGCCCGTAAGCTTCAGATGCTTGATCTCCTCACAAAGCTCGAGTGCCTTTGCAAGATCCTTCGAAAACAGGGAAACATATGCATAGCTGCTCCAGATCCTTAACTTTTCTTCATCGGTTACTGTAAAGTTCTCGAACTTGATCTTACGTTCTAAACGCTGTAAGCAATATACCGCCTGTTCAAAATCCATAAAATAAGCAAGCTGTTTAAAGATGTCTGCTGAATTCCGGATACTGTCTGTATTCTCGTCAAAAATCTTTTCCTCCGGCTCTTTTGCTCCGGCATTACCGATCTGGAAGATATGATTCTTATCCTCCAGATTCTCCATCATCTGCTCCCATACCGGCATCATATACTCCGGCATACGCTGTAACTCATTGACACCGAGTACAATACCGATATTCTGTGTATCCTCTGCATCTAAAAGCTGATTGACAAAGACGATCGTGCTGCGGCTTGCAAGCTGGGCACGGTTTAAGACCAGAAGAAACGGATGGATCTTCGATAATCCGATCAACATCTGCCGCAAAGCTTCCGTCAGTTTTTTCCGTTCATAATCTACTTCGCCAAGTAAAAGCTGCTCGCTTCGTCTGACTTCGTGTTCCTCTAAGTATGACTTGATCAGCGTGCGATGTAACTTGTAAACACCGCACTCCTCCATAAAATCATCCAGTGACTGCGTCGCATAGCGTTCAAACAGTTCCTTAATAATATCCAAAAACGGCTCATATGCTTCTGCAAGCTCCCCGGCGCGGAACTGATGCTCTATGTAATAAACATCCGTACTGTTCTTGATCCGCTCCGAGATCTGCAGCTTTTTTAAGGAGAAATCATTGCTGTACTTCGCGATCGCGATATTATGTTCTTTTCTTCCAATTCGTTCGTAAATCTGCTCAATAATACTGCTGTAATACTTCTGAATCATTTTCCACCCCTGTAAAATCATTCAATATTAGTTACTCCCCAGATGTAACTGCTTTAGTAAGCCTTACCCCAATAAACTAACTTCTTCGCAGGTTTGCCACAGCAGACACAGACATCTGAGATCTGTTCCTGCTCAAACGGCATACATCTTGAAGTTGCAGTTGTATCTGCCTTAATCTTCTCTTCGCATGCAAGTTCTCCACACCACATAGCACGGATAAATCCTGGCTTATTCTCTACTGCATCCTTGAATTCATCATAAGTAGTTGCATCGGAGATATGCTCTGCTAAGAACTTCTTTGCCTTTGCAAGCATGTCTGCCTGCATCGTCTCTAATACTTCTGCTAACTTTGTCTCTACTTCGTCAAGAGATACCACAATCTTCTCTCTGGTGTCACGACGGACGATCACGCACTGGTTCGCTTCAATATCCTTTGGTCCGATCTCAATTCTGGTTGAGATACCACGGATCTCCTGCTCTGCAAACTTCCAGCCCGGTGTCTTATCGGAATCATCTAACTTCACACGGAAGTTCTTTGCAAGACGATCCTTTAACTCATTTGCCTTGTCTAAGACACCATCCTTCTGCTGCTGGATCGGAATAACCATAACCTGGGTCGGTGCAATTCTCGGTGGAAGAACCAGTCCGGAATCATCTCCGTGAACCATGATCAGTGCTCCGATCAGTCTGGTTGACATACCCCAGGAAGTCTGATGTACATACTGAAGCTTGTTCTCTTTATCGGTATACTGGATACCAAATGCCTTTGCAAATCCGTCTCCGAAGTTATGGCTGGTTCCGGACTGTAATGCCTTACCATCATGCATCAGTGCTTCGATCGTATAAGTTGCCTCTGCTCCGGCAAACTTCTCCTTATCTGTCTTACGTCCCTTCACCATTGGAATCGCCAGAACCTGCTCACAGAAGTCTGCATATACATTCAACATCTGGATCGTTCTTTCTTCTGCTTCCTCAGCAGTTGCATGTGCCGTATGGCCTTCCTGCCATAAGAACTCCGATGAACGAAGAAACGGTCTGGTTGTCTTTTCCCAGCGGACAACCGAACACCACTGATTGTAGACCTTCGGCAGATCACGATAGGACTGTACGATATTCTTATACAGATCACAGAACAGTGTCTCAGAAGTCGGACGTACACACAAACGCTCCTGTAATGTTTCAAGTCCGCCCTGTGTTACCCATGCTACTTCCGGTGCAAATCCTTCTACATGATCCTTCTCCTTCTGTAAGAGGCTTTCCGGAATAAACATTGGCATATAGACATTCTCTACACCACATTCCTTGAACTTTGCATCTAACTGTTTCTGTATATTCTCCCAGATTGCATATCCGTTGGGTTTAAAGATCATACATCCCTTTACCGATGAATAATCCATTAACTCCGCCTTTTTCACTACATCTGTATACCACTGCGCGAAATCAGTACTCATAGATGTAATTGCTTCTACTAACTTCTTGTCCTTTGCCATTTTAAAATCTCCTTTTATTGCCAATTCCGCCTATGAGGGCAGAATAAGTCTACTATAATTTACAGTGTAATCCATATTCCCGTCTTATGTCAAGATTATCTGCGATTCTTCCGGATGTGTCCTTTTCTACCAGAACTTCTTTTTCTTAAAGATGATCAGACAGATCACCACGATTGCGATACTCACTGCGATCACCACCGGATAACCATATTTCCAGCCAAGCTCCGGCATCCCGGTAAAATTCATGCCATACCACCCGGCGATCAGCGTAAGTGGCAGGAAAATGGTCGTTACAACGGTCAGAACCCGCATGACTTCGTTCTGCCGGATGCCGATCTCCGACTGGTAGACATCCTGTACCTGCATGGCATAATCACGCAGGATCTGCGTCTCTGCCGCAAGCCTGGATGCCCGGTCACGATACCGGTCAAACATCCGAAGATCATCCTTGCTGAAAAAATCCATCTCATTATCGAGCAGTTCCTGGCCGACTTCGGTAAGCTGGCTGTAATACCGGTAGAGCTTCGATATTTTCTTCTTCAGATGCAGCATCCGCATATTAAAATCCGGACACCGTCCCTGTAACACTTCTTCCTCGATCTTTGAGATCTTCTTTTCGATATTCTGAAGTAGCAGCAGATCCTTATCCAAAAACTGTACCAGAAAATCATACAAAAACCGTTCCAGTGTATAACCGGCACGCAGCTTTCTGTCAGCGATCCGGTTGATCTGCTCATCGACAGAGCCACCATCATCCACAAAGATCAGTTTTTCCGGCAGCAGATAAAAGGAAAATGCCACATTGGTTCCGTTCTCTTCCTTCTGCGGAATCCGGAGGGTCGCATGCAGCCAGCCGATATGATTTTCTAACTTGCACAAATGTACCTGCGTATCCTGCATCCAGATTCCATAGGTATCCCTCAATTCCTCCTGCTTCTCCCACTCTGCGGTAGTAAAAACTGCGATCGTATCTTCCTTCTTTTCAAACTGGTCCTGCCCGGCATCACGGATCTCATCTTCTTCTATTACATAATATTTCATTTTTCACGCTATCCTCATTTCTTTCTATATGATATGTCCCCGGTCTGCTTGACATTTTTCCTGTTTCCATCTACAGTAGGAAGAGAATTTTCACATAAGTAAGAAAGGAGTTCCCATGGAAAAAATCAAAAGCTTTACCATTGATCATATCAAGTTACAACCTGGTGTCTATGTTTCCCGCAAGGATTATGTAGGAGATCAGGTGATCACCACCTTCGACCTTCGCATGACAAGCCCGAACGAGGAGCCTGTTATGAATACCGCAGAAATGCATGCCATTGAGCATCTTGGTGCAACTTTCCTTCGAAACGACGAGGAATATAAGGACAAGATCATCTATTTCGGACCGATGGGATGCCGTACCGGCTTCTATCTGCTGCTTGCAGGAGACTATGAATCTAAGGATATTATACCGCTTCTGACAAAAATGTATACCTTTATCCGTGACTTCCACGATGCCGTACCGGGAGCTTCCCCAAAGGATTGCGGCAACTATCTGGATATGAACCTTCCAATGGCAAACTATCTTGCCAAAAAGTATCTGGATGAAGTATTGACCGGTATCGGTGAAGATCGTCTGATCTATCCGGAATAATACCAAAGCCCGTAAGACCATAAGAAGAAAAATATGTACGGAACAACGTACACAGAAATGAGGATTACTATGAGTAAAATCGGAATTATCGGAGCCATGGAGCTCGAAGTTGACCAGTTAAAAAGCGAGATGACCATTACAAACACGACAAGCCGTGCATCAATCGACTTCTTCGAAGGTACTTTAAATGGTACAGAGATCGTGATCGCACGCAGCGGCATCGGAAAAGTCAATGCCGCACTTTGTGCACAGATCATGATCGATATCTATCAGGTTACCCACATTATCAACACCGGTGTTGCCGGTTCCTTAAATGCCAAGCTTGATATCGGGGACATCTTAATCTCAAATGATGCGATCCACCATGATATGGATGTTACGATCTTCGGCTACCAGTTAGGAGAAGTTCCACAGCTTGGCGTTCGTGAATTCACTGCAGATGAGGACTTAAAGGTGCTCGCTATTGATTCCTGCAAGCAGGTAAATCCGGACATCCATGTTATGACCGGCCGTGTTGTCAGTGGTGATCAGTTCATCTCCAGCAAGGAGGTTAAGGAGCATCTGATCAATACCTTCGCAGGTGACTGCGCTGAGATGGAGGGTGCTTCGATCGCACACGTTGCCTTCTTAAATCACATTCCATTTGTCATTATCCGCGCAATCTCTGATAAGGCAGATGACAGTGCCGAGATGGATTATCCTACTTTTGAACGTGAGGCTGCAAAGCATTCGGCACGGCTCGTAGAGCGGATGCTTACAAAGCTTTCCTAATTTTTCTTAATGACCAAATGCAAAAAATCCCGCCATTGGATGTTTTCCAATGACGGGATTTTTATTTATCAACTATGCGGTATTCTATAACTGTGTTGTTACAAAGATGTCATAGATTGCCTTGATTGCTGAATCAAAATCGCTGTTCTTTACACCGATGATGATATTTAACTCGGAGGATCCCTGATCGATCATCTTCACGTTGACATTTGCATGTGCCAGTGCTGAGAAAATTCTTCCTGCTGTTCCGCGTGTGGACTTCATGCCACGGCCTACGACTGCGATCAGCGCAAGATCGGATTCGATCTCGATGCTGTCCGGTTTTGCCATACGATGAATTGCAGAGATGACTGCCTGTTCTTTTCCTTCGAATTCCGGCTGATGTACAAAGATTGTCATGGTATCAATACCGGATGGCATATGCTCAAAGTTGATTCCATTTTCTTCAAATGCAGATAATACCTTGCGCCCGAATCCAACTTCTGAGTTCATCATATCTTTATCAATGTTTACAGATACAAATCCCTTCTTACCTGCGATACCGGTGATGGTATATGCGGACTGGTGACAGGTACTCTCTACGATCCAGGTACCTTCATCTTCCGGTGCATTTGTGTTACGGATATTGATCGGGATACCAGCCTTACGAACCGGGAATACCGCATCCTCATGCAGTACGCTTGCACCCATGTAGGATAACTCACGAAGCTCACGGTATGTGATCGTCTTAATCGGCTTTGGATCATCAATGATTCTTGGATCAGCGATCAGGAATCCGGATACATCCGTCCAGTTCTCATAGCAGTCAGCATGTACTGCCTTTGCAACGATCGAACCGGTAATATCCGATCCACCTCTTGAGAAGGTCTTGATCGTTCCATCTGCTTTTGCGCCATAGAAGCCCGGTACAACTGCGCTTTCTACTTTTTCCAAACGTGCAGATAAGATCTTATCTGTGGTGTCTGCATCAAAGTTCCCCTCATCGTCAAAACGGATCACTTCCGCAGAATCGATAAATTCAAAGCCAAGATAGTTTGCCATGATAATACCGTTTAAGTATTCACCACGGGATGCAGCATAATCCACACCTGCTTTTTTCTTGAAATTCTCTTCAATCTTTGCAAACTCATCAGCTAAGGAAAGCTTCAGGTTCAGACCATTGATGATCGTGTCATAACGATCCTTGATCTTCATCAGGGAAACACGGAAATCCTCATCCTGCTCTGCCTGTGCATAGCATGCATACAGCATATCCGTTACCTTTGTATCCTTGGAATTTCTTTTTCCAGGTGCACTTGGTACTACAAATCTTCTGTTCTTATCCGCAGTAATGATCTTTCCCACCTTGGCAAACTGCTGTGCGCTTGCTAAAGAACTACCGCCAAACTTTACTACTTTAACCATCTTTTGCTCCTCCGTCTGCAAATATACTCTTTTGAGCATTGATCTATATGGTGTCAGATAACACCTTCTTAATACTGCCAGTCAGCAGTAAACTCAACTAAGAATATAGTTTATCATAAAAAACGTATGCGTCAAATACTTTTTATTCATGCTGGCCGCTTTTTGTGCCATTACCGAGATACTGCTCCCGCAGTTCTTCGCTGTTTTGATAAATCATAACCGGCTCACCCTTGATCTCCTCATAGGAAGGGATCTCTTCTCCGGACTGTTCTATGACACTTCCATCCACAACATTATAGTGCTTCGTTCCCATGATATTTGTTTCCGAATTCTGATAACTCATTGCATGCTCTGCTGCATCTCCATTTGATTCGCCATCCTTTGGAAGCGGCATATCGGAGTAAGTCATTACCGGAAGCAGGGTATGATCGGTATCGGTATAATCGTAACCGGATAAGTTAAGAATACTTCCGACATAATCGGTAACTAACAGCTGATTCGTGGCATCATACGTCAGTTCTACCGGAAATATGTCATCTTCCGCGATGTCCGAAAAATGCACCGGATTCAACGTTTTTCCGGAAGCATCGCTGCTGTCAAAATAATAAAATTCACACATCACACCATACAGTTTCCGTTCCTGTTCCGACGAAAAGCCTTCCTCTGCAAATGCGTCCTTTGCATAGATCAGCATCGGCATCACCTGACTCTTTAACTGGATCACACAAAAGCCATCCTGCCCGGACTGCCGTTCTAAAAATTCCTGATATGCCAGGCAGGCACGATCCTGGATGGAAAGATCACTCTGATCTTCACTTTCTGTTTCTTCGGGAATCGCTCCGGTGACTGCCTGCTCCGTTTCTGTCTCGAATGTTACTGTTTTTTGACGATCCTCTGTCTGTACTTCCTGTTCCATCACAGGCTGTGGCTGCTGATTTTCCACCTTCCGGCTTCCTGTCACGCTCTGATATACCACAGCTGCACCGGTTCCGACAAGCAGTACTGCTGCAATGCCGATCACCAGCTTTTGCATGCTAAGCCAGGCTGCTGCTTTCCCTGTTTCTGCTGCAAGTCCGCCTGCATTCCTCCTTCCCGTTGTTGATGAGCCGGTCTTTACACCTTGTTTTCCAATTTCATGCCTGATCCGGTTAAACATGGCAGACGGTATCTCTGCTGCCTGTGCATTTTGCACATCTGCGGTAAGTAATGCAAGAAAGAAGGCAATCGGCAATGCTGCATAAAGCTTTGTTCCCCGCTTTTCTAAGTCAAGCACCTGCTCCTTGATTTTCTTACGTCCATAATTCAGGCGGCTCTTTACCGTATTTTCCGAAACCTGTAACGTATCCGCGATCTCTTTGACGCTAAGTTCCTGTGTATAATACATCAGTATACAGAAACGCTGTTCATCGGAAAGCGCATCTATGATCTCCTGCACCAGTCTGGCTGTTTCCGCACGATCATAGGATAATTCCGGCTGTGTATCCACACGATCGTCCGGAAGGGATGCGGCAAAAACACCGTCCGCCCCGTCAGTATCTTCTGTAGAAGTATCCAGTGAATCATCGATCTGTGAAAAAAGAAGCACCTGACGCTTTTTTAGTGCATCCAGCGCGGTGCCTGCTACAATCCTTGCAAACCAGGACGCGAATTTCTCCGCGTCCTGTAACTGTTCTAAGCTGCGAAAAGCCTTGATATATGCATCCTGCAGGACATCCTGCGCAGCATCCTCCTGCTTCATATACTTGCATGCAATATAATAGCTTTTCTGATAGGTACTCTGATAGAGGAAGTTGAAGCCTTCTTCTTTGTTCTGTTTTGATAAATCAACTGCTTCTGTAAAGTCCATGTTTTCTCCCTTAGTATTTCAGCTTCACTGCATATGGATTTCTACTGGTTCCATTTACCCGGATAGAAACTGTCTGTCCCTTTTTCACCTTAAAGCTTCCAAGCCTTCCAATGGCTTCATTCTGGGTGGCAGTGGAAATGACACGCTTATTATTCACATACACATTGAACGTATAGCTTCCATCATCATCGATCGTAGAAGTTCCGCCATAGAACTTGAGTGTTCCTGTTTTTGCTGCCTTATACTTGAACCAGTCAACATCGTTATTGTTCATGCAGACACCATAAAACTGCTTGTTGATCTTGATCGCATCTGCTTTTGTATTGGAATTATTGTTCTCTGATTCCCATACACTGGATGCAGTATTTTTCACCTGCAGCTTATAATCAACGGCTGTACCTGCACCATTGTTGATTAACCGTACATAGATCTTCTGTCCCTTTTTGCAGCCAAACTTCGGGGAAGTATAACCATTGACAGCATCTTCCTCTGAAATCCAGACCTCATCAAAAACTACCTTGCCATCCTGAATGATCGTCATTTTCCAGCCGCTATTGGAATAGGTATCTCCATCCAGTTCTCTTCTGCCAAGCTTGACCTGTGCATATCCGGTCTTACTCATTGCTGCATAAAAATAATCAGTAGAATCATTTTCCGGAAAGTTTCCATAATAGTTCTTATTTACGGCTATCTTATCTGCGGTCTTTGGGCTGTTATTTTTTTCACTCTCCCAGTTCTTTGATGCCTTATTGCACAATGTAAACTTATATGGCACACTTGTTCCTGCGCCATCATTCGTAATACGGACATAGACTGTGGTTCCCTTTGGATATCCATAGTCCGGAGAAATATAATGGGCATAATTTTCTCTTACCGAATAATCTTTTAACACAAAACTGCCATTCACATAAATAGACACTTTCCAGCCACTATTCAAATAGTTATCCCCATCTTCTGACTTACGGTTGAAATCCAAATAAAAATAACCGGCATTTGTCAGCTTTGTCTTATACCATGCATAGGTACTGTCCATCGCACCGGAATAACTCCGGTTCACGCTGATTGTCTTTGCCTTACCCTGACTGTTATTCGTTCCTGCATATGCATTCGTCTTTGTTACCAGTAATACCAGAAGCATCATACATGCTCCGAGTAATACCTTTTTCCCTGTCTGATATACTTTTTCTCTCATATTCTTATCTCCTTTTCTTATGATGTAAATAACTGCCTTTACTATAAAGACGATTGAAAAAGACATTCGGTTTTACTTTTTTGTAATTTTTTTATTTTATTCTGACTTTTTTCGTAGCAGAGTAACTGCCGTTGTAAGTCTTGCCTCCTGTTTTCTTATAGGAGGCTGCTCTTACGTAATAAGTCTTTTTGGCTTTCAGGTTCTTAACTGTAGTGGAAGTGGTCTTATTCTTACTGATAGTAAGTTTCTTCACACCCTTCTTAAACTTCGGATCTGTGGAATAATAGATTACATATCCGCTGGCAGAAGTATCCTTTCTCCACTTCACCTGTGCCGTCTTTGCCTTTTTCGAGCGTACATCTGTCAGGACTGCTTTTTTCGGAAGAATGCCAAACGTCAGCTTGCGCGTTCCCTGATAGCTTCCCTTGCCGGTCAGGGTTATCGTTGCTGTCCCGATATTCTTGTTATTCTTATATGAAAGTTTATAATCTGTGCCATTTTTCAGCTTTTTACTGCCATACTTAACAACTACGGATGGCTTTTGTGCCTTTCCGTTGTAAGTAACCTTAGATGTCAGGGTCACCTTTAACTTGCTCACCGCAATATAAGTCTTCTTTACCGGCTTTTTCGTTGTGTTTGTTACCGGCTTTTTGTCTGTATCTGTCGATGGCTTCTGGTCTGTATCTGTCGATTGCTTCTGATCGGTGTCCGTTGATGGCTTCTGATCTGTGTCTGTCGTTGGCTTTTTATCTGTGTCTGTCGATGGTTTTGGCAATGGATCTGTGAAATTACCCTTATAATGTTCATTACAATCCGTATACCGGCAGTAATATACCGTGTAACCGACATGCTCTGTTGTCGGTTCTACGACTTCTGTCACAACATAGTCATGCTCCACCTTCTTTGGTGTGTTGCGCACCTCATATGCTAAGCATGCCGTACAATAATAGGTCTCTTTGCCGTATTCCGAATGATTTGCTTCCTTGTCATACATCGATGCATACATCTCTATATCTGACCAGCCGCAGTCTGCTGCCTTTGCCCAGTTATGACTTCCATTACATGCAACCGCATTTTTCACACGCAGCTCTGTACGGTAGCCATTCGATGAAATCGATTCTAATTTGTTGTAATCACAGGTAAAATAGTTCCGGTACAGATCCGGGTTCTCCTTACTGAGGAACCAGATTCCGATCCGGTTTTTCAACTGCTCTGTCTTATTATACGGTACATATGGTGCAGCAGCATTCGTCGATTTTTTCACCGGTACGATCTTGATCTTGGTTCCTGCTGCCGGCTTTGCATCCGCAGCGAATCCGATACTGCTTTCATATGACCAGAACTCACCCTGACCACTGATCACCTTATAGACCGCAATATTACCCGTTACCTTGGCGTTCTCTTCCAAACGTATATCATTTGCTGCAATTCCGCCGATGAGATGCCCCTTAACATGTACTTCATTGACACATGCCGGATCATCATAGGAATCCACGATCGTTGTATCTTCCAGATATGCAACCGAGGTGGTCGAAATATCTTCCTCTCCGCAGTTATAGCTCTTGTCAGATAACGTCCGGAAGTTACAGTTCTTCATCCGTATGGTTGATTTTCCGGTTACCTGATTCACTTCGCCATAATCATCATCTGTAAAATCCGTATAGCCATATACACCAAGGCCACTGCATCCGGTCAGATTGAGTTCTATATCACCATTGACACAGCTTCCCTCTCCTGCCGTCCGGTAAGGCTGGCCGTTCAGACCAATAATATTCTTGGAACTGGAATCCGTCATCTGCAGTGTGACATTTCCCTTTTGCCGTTATGGCCGGTATGATTGGCAAGTGTCATCTGCCCCATCTTACTCTGATTCACTGTGATCTTGGTATTTCCCCATACCGTTCCTTCGAAGGACAGGGATACATCCTCTGCCTGGGCAATGTTCAGATTCACATTTCCCTTTACCTCTGCATCTTTCGGCTGCGGCAGGGTATCCCGATGCCTGTCATACTCTTCAGCGGCATCCTGATCGAAAAAGCAGATAGAACCATCCCGATCCGGATTGACTTTAACGAGGTATGATCCACAACAAACTGGCCTGCTGCATTGCCATTTTCGTCCGCGTCTACATAAATCTCTCCCCACGACTCTAATCTCTCCGGACTCAAATCACTGTAAGAATCCTTCTCATAAAACCCCCGGTTTGTATAGATGTGCCGGTCATTTTTATCAAACACGCCATATGGTGCGACATCCTCATACAGCTTTCCGTCCTTCATAATAACCGGTACTCCATTGGTATGGAACGAATCCGAACCCGGATAGGTCCGGTATACCTTCGATGGTGTTCCGTCCTCATAAAAACAGTAATACTTCGTATCCGCTGATACTTCAACAGGTCTTGCAAAAAATGCCAGCATTGCCAATCCGGCTGCTGCAAAAATCGTTCTTCTTATTTTTTTCATCTCAAATCTCCTCTTATATCCGGTCTGTCCCTTTTTGTAGATAAACCCAAATATAGGATAGCGTAATTACCAGATATTTACAAGAGATTTCCGGGGAGGTTCTGTGTAATCCTCTGGGAAGATCTGTATCATCCTCCTTGTAATCTTCCTTATCTTTTTCTCCATCTTAACAAAAATGCAGAATTGAAGATCACAAGAACCGATCCGGCATTATGTACCAATGTGCCGACAACCGGATTTAAAATACCGGTGATCGCGCATGCGATTGCAACAAAGTTCAGTGTCATGGAAAATGTAAGATTCATCCGGATCGTCCGCATCCACCGCAATATCACTTCCAACACCACCCATGGCGATTCCTACATATGCACGTTTTAATGCCGGAGCATTATCTACCGGAAGGGATTCTCCGGTCATAACCGCCTGATTGATCGAAGTCTGTCCCGAAAGAATCTCTCCATCCACCGGGGCCGTCTCTCCCGGAAGGACACGGAGGATCTCACCGACCCTGACTTCTTCTGCGAGTATGATTTCTTCCTGCTGCCCACGGATCACACGTGCTGTCTGTGGTGTAAGACGTACCAACTTTTCAATACCGGCCCGCGCCCTTGCGACAGTCAGTTCTTCTAATAAGCCGCCTAACTGCATGATAAATGCAACTTCCCCGGCTGCAAAATGCTCTCCGATCGCAACCGATGCGATCAGTGCAAGGGATACCAGCACATCTGCCTTAATATCAAATTCTGTTACCAGTCCGATAAATGCTTCTAAAACAATCGGGATCCCACATAAAAGGATCGCCACCCATGCTGCGTCAAATGGCAGTGGAATCACCTGAAAAAATACTGCATAGCAGTGCAATCCCTGACAGAACCAGAAAAGTAATATCCTTCCGGATTCCTCCAAGTTCCAGAAGCTGTTCTAACTTTTTACAAAATGTTTTCATGCTTATTCTCCTCTTCTATACCCTATGAGGTATGTCTTATTATACCTATAGGGGTATATGTTTGTCATGTTTGCGGAGCATCTTTTGTGCATTTTGTCAGTTATAAAATTTGAAAACAGCTTTTGACACCCGAATCCTATGCAACCCAAAAAAACAGCCACATCTCTGTGACTGTTCAGACTGTAGACAAAGTGCTCCGAGAAACTTACGTTTCCCTAGTGTCAACCCTGCATTATGGTAATGTCCCAAGCCTTGAAAAACTCGGTCAGCTCATTCGAGCTTTACACATCTCTGCTGATCCGTTCTTTTATCCGGCAGCTCCAACTGATAATCTGGATTACCAAAGACTGTTGGTTTATCTTTCAGAATGTACAAACGATCAGATA
>JALERL010000015.1 GCA_022764465.1 Lachnospiraceae bacterium
TTCAATGTCTCAACCACCTGTAAGTTCTTATGTATCGCCTGTCCCTTCTGATACCCGGCGATCCATTTCGTCACCAGATACGTGATCACAAGCACAAATACAAAGATCAGCAACACTCCTAAGAGCTGAAAAAAGCCTCCCCCTATGGATGATCCCGTGCTTAAAAGTATCATTGCTTAGCCTACTACTTTTTTCACAGCTTCAAGAACACGTTCAGCCTGGAATGGCTTAACAATGAAATCCTTCGCTCCTGACTGGATTGCTTCGATTACCATTGCCTGCTGTCCCATTGCGGAACACATAATTACACATGCATTTGCATCTGCTTCTTTGATTTTCTTTAAAGCCTGGATTCCATCCATTTCCGGCATGGTAATATCCATCAGTACCAGATCCGGATTCGTCTCTGCATACTTTTCGACCGCTTTTACACCATTTTCTGCTTCGCCTGCAATGTTGTATCCATTTTTTGTAAGAATGTCTTTGATCATCATTCTCATAAATGCTGCATCATCACAAATTAAAATATTCTTAGCCATATTAATTCTCCTCGTTTTTCATCGTTATTATTATTTTATAATTTCAGTGATTCTGACACCGAAACTCTCTTCAATTACTACTACTTCGCCCTTTGCAACATACTTGCCGTTCACAAGCACATCAATCGGTTCTCCAGCAATCTTATTTAACTCGATAATCGTTCCCGGCGAAAAATCAAGTATCTCCTGTATGGACTTGCTTGTTCTTCCAAGTTCTACCGTAACCTCAAGCGGCACGTCCATAATCAGATCTATATTCTCTTTTTGAAGTACCGGATTCAGATTTCCGGCAAATGCAGAAAACTGTGCCGGCTGTACATTTACCTGCTGACCACCTGCATACATCTGCGACATATCTGCCATCTGTGGATTCATCATTGTCTGCCCCATCATTGTCTGCCCCATCATTGGTTGTCCCATTACTGGTTGACCCATATTTGTCTGATTCATTACCTGTTGCTGCATATTGACCTGTTGTGGCTGTGGCTGCGGTTGTTCCACAGGCTGTGGTTCCGGTTGTGACGGTTCGTCTTCCGATCCCATACTCTGTGTAATATTTTTACACATTGCCTTTGCAAAGGAACATGGATACAACTGCATGATCTCACTGTCTACCAGATCTCCAATTTCCATTTTAAATGATATCTTTACGAACTTGCCTGTGAGGAATGCATCAATCTCTTCTTCATTGACAGGTTCCTGCATATCTACCAGATTTGCTTCCGGCGGACTGATATCAATCGTCTTATTCAGCATGGAAGAAAGAGAAGTGGCAGCCGATCCCATCATCTGGTTCATTGCTTCACTGATCGCACTCAAGTGCAATTCTCCAAGTTCTCCGTCTGTATTGGTTCCATCACCGCCCATCATAAGATCAGTAATGACTTTTACATCCTTTTCCTTTAAAACCAATAAGTTACTTCCATCTAATCCAACGGTATATTTGATACGAATGAAAACACATGGCCGCTCATACTGCTCCATCAGGTCATCCCATGTCGCCGTTGATACAACCGGTGTTGATATCTCCACCTTACGATTAACCAGGGAAAACAGCGTCGTTGCCGCAGTTCCCATACTGATATTGGCAATTTCTCCAATTGCGTCTTTTTCAGAATCGGTTAACTCATCTGGATCATTCGCAGTATCCGTACCTGTATTCGCATCCGCATCCGGACTGTTCAATAAGGCATTGATTTCTTCCTGCGATAATACTCCATCCATTCCTTACTGCTCCTCTCTAATTACTGATGTAACTCTTACTGCATATTGATCACCAGAAGCTCCCGGCAGGGCAGTAAACTTTTCTATATTACCCACATATACTGCAAGCTCGTGATCAACCTTTGAATCCAATCGTATAATATCGCCAACCTGAAGATTTACAAAATCATTCACAGATATCATACTGTTTCCCAGAATCGCTTTTACCGGAATCGGTGCTTTTGCGATCAGTGATTCGATTGCCTCCGAATACTCCTGACTATCATGATCCTGCATGGTAGAAAACCAGTACTTGGTATTCAGCTTATCCATGACACTTTCCAGTGTCAGATATGGCAGACAGATATTCATCAATCCTTCCACATCTCCAATTTTAACATTTATTGTAACAATTGCAATCATTTCACTCGGCGATATGATCTGTGCAAACTGGGAGTTTGTCTCAATACGATCCAGCCGCGGACTTAAGTCCACAACATTTTCCCATGGTTCCCGCATCAGATTCACGCAGACATTCATGATTCTCTCAATAATCAGAAGCTCAATCTCCGAAAACTCTCTGCTCTTATCAAGCGGAACACCGCTTCCTCCCAGCATTCTGTCTACCATTGCATACCCAAGATTCGATGCGATCTCTAAGATCACCGAACCCTTTAACGGAGCAAAATTCACAATTCCAAGTAAAACCGGATTCGACAACGCATTCGAAAACTCCGAATACGTAACCGCTTCCGAATTCATCACCTCTACCTGTATATTCTTGCGCAGATATACCGGCAGATTCGTAGACAAAAGTCTTCCATAATGTTCAAAGATAATTTCAAGAGTTCTTAAATGTTCCTTCGAAAACTTGGACGGTCTGGCGAAATCATAGTTCTTAACAGCCTTTTCACCATTGTCCTTCATCTCTTCTACATCTAACTCGCCACTACTTAATGCCTGTAGCAAATTGTCTATCTCATTTTGAGATAATACCTCACCCATGAACTCTCACCACCTAAACTAACTTGTCTGTTTCTGTCATCTATTGATATGTCACCTGTTTAAATCCAACACCTACAATAAAGTCGGAATCAAACAACTTCTGAAGATCTGCCTGAATCTCTTCCTGCACACTCTCCTGATCTGCTTTCATTTCTTCAATTGTATACTTACCTACGATATTGTTGATCTCGCTGGCAATCAGACTTGCCTTCTCATCCAGCTTCTCACCGTAAGTCTTATAACCATCCGACTCGGTATTCATAGAAAGTGTAACCGCAATGATCGCATAATGGGATGATCCATCCTTGCTGTCCTTCAGATTAATGGTAAGACTATCGGCAAGGTCATACGTTGCAAGCTTATCCATTGGTACGGAGGATGCATTCTTCATCTCACCGCTTTGCAGTTCAAGGTCGATTGCGCTGCACACTTTTTCAACCAGTTCATTCGATTTCTTTGCCTGTGGCAGTACGGTTATGGTAAGAATAGCCGTCAAAACCAGATTCACAACCACAAGTGCCAGTATCAGTACTGACATTAGATTTTTCTTCATATGCTCTCCTTCTATTCCGCTACTGTGGAATCATCTGTATTCTCCGAATCCGTCACATCTGTAGAATTGTAAGAATTATAAATCTTAATCTCTACACGGCGGTTTCTTGCTCTTCCCTCTTCTGTTGCATTATCTGCGACCGGAACATATTCGCCACGTCCCGATGACACAATGTATGCCGGGTTTAAGGATGTCGTTGCACGGATATGATCTGCTACCGTCAACGCCCGGTACATAGAAAGAACATTATTATTCTCAAAACGCGTAGAACGCGTAATTGGAACATTATCTGTATGTCCCTCAATATCTATGATATTGCGATCATAGATCTCGAGGATCTTTCCTATCTTGTCTACCAGTGGGACAGCATCTGCACGGATATCTGCCTGACCGGAATCAAAAAGGATTGCTCCGTTTAAGGTAAGCAACACATATTCTGCATTAAAGTCAACCTCCACCTGATCCTGAACACCATAAGTACTTAACTGCTGTTCAATCTGTTCTGCCATTTTCTCTGACTCAGCAAGGCTCTGACTTTCATATGCTTTCTCGATATCTTCTTCCGACATCTGTTCCGATGACTGGTTCTGATCTTCTGTACTTGTCACATCTTCTTCGTCCGAAGAAGATCCGCCTTCTTCATCCCCCTTGCTGTTCGTCGATTCATGATAATAGATATCAAAATTCTCCAGCTGGCTGATTCCGGATGAAATCAACTGTCCTTCTCCAATCGAAGAACCACCTGCCGGAAGAATGTTAAAACTACTCTGCAGGGAGGCGATTACCATTTCAAACTTCTCAGCATCTACCGTAGACATTGAAAACAGTAACACGAAAAAACATAAAAGCAAATTCATCAGATCGCTGAAGGTCGCCATCCATGCCGGTGATCCGCCCTTGGCTGCTTCTTCCTTTTTCTTTCTTGCCACTATTCTTCACCCCCGCCAGTTTCTCCACCGTTCATGCTTTCACGGGCTGCCGGTGATAAGAACGACTTCAGTTTTTCCTCTATAACACGTGGATTTTCACCTGCCTGAATTGACAGAAGACCTTCCACAGTTACTTCCTTCATCATAATTTCATTTGCGTTGTTCACAGACAGCTTTGCGGCCGTCGGAGAACATAACCAGTTCGCGATCAGGGAACCATACAGTGTGGTAATCAGTGCAACCGCCATCTGAGGTCCAATTGTAGATGGGTCACTCAACTTGTTTAACATGTTTACCAGGCCAATCAAAGTACCGATCATTCCCCAGGCAGGACCTAACTCTGCCCATTTTTCCCAGAAGCCGATTACCTTCTTATGTCTGTCTTCAATACAGGCAAGATCCGTCTCTAAGATCCCTCGTACCAGCTCCGGATCTGTACCATCTACAACAAGCATAACACCTTTTTTCAGGAAAGGATCTTCGATTCCATTCGCTGCTTCTTCTAAGGCAAGAAGTCCTTCCTTTCTTGCTATATTAGACAGATTGATGATATTGCTGATCGTTTCTCCCGGATTAAGTGGGTTTTCTTTAAATGTCAGTGTAATCGATTTTAAGCCGTTTATAAAATCTGCCAGCTTATGACTCGCTAGAACACCCGCTAATGAACCACCAACGGTAATGATAACCGATGTTTTATCGATGAAACTCTCTGTGAGTGCCGAAACACCACCACTCGTAATGATACCGAAAACAACCATTACAAATCCTAAAATAATACCTGCTAAAGATGCTATATCCACTTTATCCACCTACCATCTGTTGTTTTATGTAAACATCAAAAAGTCAGAGACATCTGTCCCTTTTTCGACTAATTCCTTCTCATTTATATAATCTTACTAAATTTTCGCTTAAATGTCTACTTCTTTTCCAAGATTTTTCTTGCCTCGTGCAATACCTTAGGGAACTGCAAGGTACAGTTCCCTAAGTAAAGTTATTGCTATCTGTTATCGTTTCAGGTTAATCAGCTCTTCCAATAAGGTATCAGAAGTCGTAATAACTCGTGAATTTGCCTGGAATCCACGCTGTGTTGTGATCATCTCCGTAAATTCGGAAGACAGGTCTACATTTGACATTTCCAGTTCTCCGGTTGACATTTTTGAACCATCTGCTGTAATCTCAACGCCAATTCCGTCGAAGTCGCCGGAGTTTAAGGTTGTGGTATAACAGTTCTCACCGACTTTTTCGAGTCCGGCTGCATTGGCAAACTGTGCAACTGCAATCTGTCCTAATAATACGGTATTACCATTGTCATAAGAACCGTAGATCTTACCACTGGTATCTACGGAAAGTCCGGTCAGCGCACCTAACTTCTTACCAAGTCCGGTTACACCGTCCTTTGCACCCTTGTCCATACCGATCGTAGACTTACCGCCATTATCTGCATTGATCATCTGTGAGAAGTCAACAGAGATATTGGAGAACTGTCCTCCTAATGCAGACATATTAAAGGATACGATTCCGTTTGTATTTCCTCCGACGGATTCAAACACACCGGAGTCATGATCAAACTGGAGTGTGTAATTGACAGAAGTCGCATTGATGATCGGCGGGTCTCCTGCTGTAATATTATTGATCTGTGCACCCGGCTGTAAACCGCTGTAAATATCGGATAATGAAACTTCACTGGTCACCTGATGATTTGCATTATATACCCGTCCATCTGTACTTGCCGGATTGATATAATACACATCTCCTGCAGCATTCTGGAACTGGTAATAGTTTGTTCCCTGATAGTTTGCATTACCTACTGCCGTCCACTCCGTACTGATCGTGGAATAGTTCGCTGCTGTTCCTGCCGTACCAAACAGATCAGAAATATTATTTCCCTGTGACAGATAATCGGTCAGGATATTTTTATTGTCTGAATCTGTAATGGACTTCAACTCTACGGTATAAGTACGTGCATCTGCATCCACGGTCTTCACTGCGAATTTTGCCGTGTACGTATATCCCAAATTATCATAGAAGTTCAGGTTCATGGTATATCCGGCTTCTGTGCTAAGATCCGTACTATTCTTATCCACGATACCGGTTGCAACAGCATTCGTGGTAGCTTCCGGTGAACTTGTAAGATTCTTCTCCTGCATAATACGAAGCGCTGATACCGTATCCTTACGGATATCATTCGTAGTCGGATCAACCTGCCATCCCATGACCGTATATCCGGTAGAGCTCATACATAAGTTACCGCCACCATCAATATAGAAGGAACCTGCTCTGGTAAAAAGATTTTCGGATCCGTTATTTACAACGAAGAAGCTGCTTGATGATCCGGCATCTGAAATCTTAATATCAAATGGATTTCCGGTGGTCTGTGCAGCACCCGCGGAAGTAATGTTTACCGTTGTTGATCCCGTTGTAACACCAAGACCGATCTGTTTTGCATTAACACCACCGGTTCCGGTTGTCGCATTTGGTCCGGATGCACCTGAAATTGTCTGATACATAATCTCACTAAAAGTTACAGAGGATGATTTAAAGGCAACGGTATTTACGTTTGCAATATTGTTACCGATTACATCCATCTTTGTCTGATGTGTCTTAAGCCCTGACACAGCAGAATACATTGATCTCATCATAATGAAATGACCTCCTGTTTTCGTCTGTAGTTATCCCTTCTGTCAGTCCGGGATATTAGCCTCCGTAAGGTCCGGCTAAACAATTACAGCACCATCAATATTTGTAAAAATGTTATTTTCCGATTCTGCCTGATCCATTGCCGTTACTACCGTCTTATTTGGTATATTGACAATAAATGCAAGTGAATCAACCATTACAAGTGATTCCTGTATTCCTTTCTCACCTGCTTTTTCCACTCCGGATTCCAAGCGCCTGCTCTGATCATCGGACAATTCGATCTTCCGGTTCTCCATACGCATTGCTGCGTGCTTGGAAAACTTCAGCTCCGGGCTTTGTGACACTCCCTGTTTCTGCTTTAATACTTCTGCAAAGGAAACATTCGATGTGCCAGACTGCTTTTTTGCATCCTGCGACCCCAGATACCGGTCCGTCACCTGTTCAATCGAAGTGAACTGATTTGTAATCCCTTTCATAGGCTCATCTCCAGTTAACTATCCTTGTTAAGCGTTCTCGG
Organism: Lachnospiraceae bacterium; assembly: GCA_022764465.1. GTDB lineage: Bacteria > Bacillota > Clostridia > Lachnospirales > Lachnospiraceae > Roseburia_C. Next base: position 7,384 of record JALERL010000015.1, read on the forward strand.
TACTTCCTGTTTTCTCTGTATTGTCCGTCTTTTCCTCTGTACCTTCTGTCTTCTCATCCGTTTTGATATCAGATGATGTACCACCGGCTAACTTCTTTAAGACTTCCATACGGGCTTCGAGCTTCTCTAAGGTCTGCAGATCACTCTGCCTGATAAACTGCTTCTGATATGCAGTCAATCCGTTATATCCGGTTCTTGCTGCTGTAAGCTTTGCTTCATCCGATAAGGTAAGATTCATTTCTGACGGCAATGCCGCGATTGCTGCGGAAAAGCTGTTTGCCAGTGTCTGTGCATTCATATAATCGGTATCAAGTACCGTGTCAAGATCATCTAAGGAATACAGCTTATCATTTACGGAAAGATAGGTCTTACCGTTTTCATGTACTACATAATCCACCTGACCGGACGGATAGGTTGTCTCACCTGTGGTTGCAGATGTAACCTTTAAGATTACCTGCTTGCCGACCAGATTGTTTGCTTCCGACTGTTCGAGTGTAGACTGCATATTCTGTGTCTCCTCTAACTGTGAGAAAGTTGCAAGCTGTGAAATGTATTCCGTATTATCGGTCGGCTCTAACGGATCCTGATACTTCATCTGTGCTACTAAAAGCTGTAAAAATGCATCCTTATCAAGTCCATTGCTCGCTTCACGTGTTGCAGACTGCGATGTTCCACTTGCACTCGTATCTACGAGTTTTCCATTCTGTACTGCCTGTACAATTGCCATGTAGGCTCCTTTCCATGATAACTATGCAATGACATCCATGCTGTTACCATTATCTTTCATAATCTGTGCTGCGATTACTTCTTCTTCGGACATCAGTCCCGAGAGTTCATCCAGGCTGTCTCTGCTTAAGTTTCTTCTTGTAGGTCTTGCCTGCTCCTGCTCTTCGCCCTGACGCTTTTCACTCTCTGCATGCTGCTCTAAGTTCTGCTCGAACTCATGGCTGGCAACTGTTACCTCGATTGCATCGACCTTAACACCCTGCTGGCTTAAAGTCTGTCGAAGTTCTGCCACCTGCGTTTCTAAGGCTGCTTTTACCGCCTCATTCTGAGCTGCTAACTGTGCATGCACGGTTCCTTCCTTTGTAGTAGAAATCTGTAAATAGATCTTTCCAAGATTCTCCGGATTCAGCTGCATCTCGATAGACGAAGTATCCTGGGATACATTTACTCTGGCAAACTCTGCAATCTGATTCATAATATCTGCTACATCAACCGTTGTCTGCACCTGTGGTGCTGTGGTCTGTGGCTGAACCTGCATGGTCTGCTCTGTTACCTGTCCAAAAATATGGTTTGCTGCCTGATCATGTCCGGATTCTATAGTCTTATCACCCGGCTGATTCTCCCAAATGCTCTCCATGTCCTGGTCTTCCCCGGCACCCAGATCTCCGGTCTGTGCTTCGCCTTCGGTATCCGGCTGTGTCTCAGCTGTTACTTCTACGGTAACATTCTGTGCCACTTCCCCGGTATCCGGCTGCTCCTGCATTGTCACATCAGTTCTTGCAGTTTCTGTATTCGGCTGCCGTGTAACTGTATCAGCAGCTATCTGTGCTGTCTGTACCGGTTCGTCAGCAATCTGTATATCCTGTGGGATGTCCTGTACTTTCTGCTGTGATGTGTCTGTCATTTCAGTCACATCCGGTTCTTCTAACTTCTCCGGTATCAGTTCTGCGATCTGCGGATCTGCCATTACATCTTCTGTTGTAAGCACTTCCTGTAAATCCTCAATAGAAACGCCAAGCTGGTCTGCCAGCTGTGTTTCAAATGCACCAATCTGCTGCATCAGGTCTACAAAGTTCTCATTCATAAGAAGTGCACTGGTATCTTCCGTTCCGGTCAGTTCCATCGTCAGCTTTGCAAGATTTTCCGGATCAAACAGATCAAATACGGTGAGTCCAAGCGTTTCCATTGCAGCATTGACTTCCTCTTCTGTTACATCGAGTTCCTCTTCTACGATATCCTTTACATCATCACCAACTGCTTCCTGCTTATCCGAAAGCTTCTGTCTGATCTGTGTCGTAGGATCGGATGCCTGTCTGATCTGTGCAGTATTGCTTTTTCCCGTATCTGTTGAAATGGAAACTGTAATCTGCTCCTTGTTCTTCCCAGTCTGGTTCTGAACCGGTGCATAACCGCCTGCAGTATTCATCAGACTCGCAAATGCTTCTGCTGCTTTTTCTGTCTTTTTCGTGGTCGTTGCAGTAACTGCCTTCTGTGTGGAAAATCCACCTTTTACACCTGTTACTTCTGAACTTGTCACGTCGCTCCTCCTTTCCTTGTGACTACTCCTTTTGTTTCGTCTGTATTTATTCTGAAGGGTTCATAATCTTCGTCACTTTTGCTGCTGTGTCCGAATTCATATTCCCCAGAATATCAGCTCTTGCCTGTGCCTTCATATTCTCTAATATCTTGGCAACAAGATCCAGATTATCTGTCATGGTATCAAAAATGGCTGCAGCCTGCTTCGGTTTCATCTTCGAATAGCTGCTGACATAATCTGCTAACTGTTCATCCTCCTGCACCTGCTCTACCACCTGTTTGTATAACACTTCTGCATTGGCAGGATCAATACTCTCATAATACTGCTTATATTCAGTTATATCGGGTGCCTCATCAGAAAAGACAACCTCATTATAGAACTTTTGCTTCTCTTCCTCAAATGCAGCCTCGTTTGCCTCATATTCCTTGAGTTTTTTCACTTCATCCTCTAACTGTGCCACATAGGCATCATTGTCTGATTTTCCCTTCTGGGCATCCTGAAGTTCTAACTCTAACTCCTTAATATATTTCACAGCTTCATCCAGTGTCTTATATGGATATTCCGTGTCTGTACTCAGCTCCTCCGTCTCAGATTCCGGCAGGATCTTGTTGATATACGGAACATTTTTCAAAATCGGGGTCATAACCGTTGATCCAAAGCCACCGACATCCCATTTAATCAACAATACAAGGATTGCGAGCCATACTGCTATGATCACAAATGTCACAAAAAATACAGCCAGTTTGGAACCTTCCTGTTCTTCTTCGCCCGTGATGTCACCGCCAAGTCCGTCTAATTCACCCTTTTTCTTTTTTCTGGCTTTCTTTTCTTCTTTTCTTCTTGCCTTTTCTGCCTTTTTATCTATCTTACTCTGCTCGTCTGCCATGTTCTGTCCTTTCCGGTGATATAGAACTTATTCCTGTGTCCCCTTCTGGTAAGTATAACTGACCAGTCCGTCTACCACCTTATTTTCCTCATATGCAAGTTCTTCCTTGAACTGTTCAAACTGCTTTTCACGAAGCTTTTCGTGTGTCTTGCGCTCGACCATTACATCATTTAACTTACGTCTTGCATCCTCCACCGCACGTTCTGCTGACTGCACCTGTAACAGCTGCGCCCGCATTGCCGACTTCATCGCATCGATCGCCTGTTTATTTTCCCGGATCTCCCGGATATGGATCGATCCGCTTACCAGTTCTCTTGCCCGTTCTTCATACCGGGCTTTTCGTACCAGAATCTCCTGCAGCTTCCGCTGTTCCTCTAACAGCTTTGCATTCGCCTGACCATAAGCGATCTTCGCCTGGTTTTCTAACTTCTGCTTGATATTCAGGATATTCTGCATCGTATATACAAACTTTGCCACCTAACTCACCTGTCAGTTAATTCTCAAAAATCGCTTTCAACTGTCTGATCACATCCTCAAACTCGAACTTTTCATACATGTCCTGACATAGGAATTCATTGACCGCCTTGATCTTTTCGATCGCATAATCAATATCTGGATTTGAACCGCTCTTATAGGCGCCAATGTTGATCAGATCCTCTGCTTCCTGATATGTAGCAAGTACATTTTTCAACATACCGGCAACTTTTTTATGTTCCTTATCTGCAATCGCACTCATAACTCGGGAGATACTCTGCAATACATCGATTGCAGGATAGTGATTCTTCTGTCCGAGCTTTCTTGATAAGACGATATGTCCGTCTAAAATGCTTCGCGCCGTATCGGTAATCGGTTCATTAAAATCATCACCATCTACCAGTACGGTATATAATCCGGTGATCGAGCCTTTATCCGAAGTACCGGCACGCTCTAAGAGCTTTGGCATCTCCGCATAGACACTCGGCGGATATCCTCTCGTTACCGGCGGTTCTCCGGATGCTAATCCAATCTCACGCTGTGCCATGGAAAATCGCGTCAGAGAATCCATCATAAGCAGCACATCCTTGCCCTGATCCCGGAAATACTCTGCGATCGCGGTTGCAGTCTTTGCTGCCTTATTACGGATCAGTGCCGGTTTATCCGAAGTTGCAACGATCACAACTGACCGGCGCATACCTTCCTCACCCATATCACGTTCAATGAACTCCCGCACCTCTCGTCCCCGCTCGCCAATCAGTGCGATCACATTGATATCTGCCTTTGTATTTCTTGCAAACATACCAAGAAGGGTACTTTTTCCAACACCGGAGCCTGCGAAAATACCAATTCGCTGTCCTCTTCCTACAGTAATCAGACCATCTACCGCCTTTACACCAAGCGGAAGCACCTCACTGATGATCTTTCGTTTCATCGGATCCGGTGGCAGAGCCTCAACCGGATACTCCATTTCAAGATCTAAGTGATCGACATCCGTCGGTCTTCCAATACCATCTAAGGTATGGCCTAAGACATGATCACCCACCGGAACCGTCAATGGATGTCCGGTGTTCTCTACTACACAGCCGACACCGATTCCTTCCACGCTGTCAAAAGGCATCAAAAGCAGTCTTTTTTCCCGGAAGCCAACTACCTCTGCCATCACATATTCTTCCTTTTCCCGGTCTAATATAATCCGGCATAAGTCGTTTAACTTTGCATCCGGGCCAACCGATTCAATGGTAAGTCCGACTACCTTTTCTACCTTGCCTAATCTGGTCGTATAATCTTTTTCTGCTAATTGTAAATATTTTTCGAAATGACCACTCAATGTTCTATCTCCATATCATCGCTAAAGAGACAGCGACTTTATATCCTTGAGTAAATTTTTCAGTTCTGTATCCATGGAACAGTCATAGATTCCATTCTCTGTCTCGATCATACATTGTGTTTCATCCAGTAACGGATCCGAAACGACACTGACCGTTGCATGTTCTCCGGCCGCTGCCGTAATCTCATCCTTATGTGTCTCTAAAAACAGATAATTATCCTGACCTACACGGATATGGAACTGGCTGGTTCCGTCCGCACCTGTCATGGTCTTTGTCACAAGATAAAGAAGAATCTCACGCTTATCGGAATACTGGATATGGAACACCCGGTCAAACACCTGGATGATCGTGTCCACCAGTTCCGGTTCCATCTGCGACAGACGCATCTCATACTGTTCCTGCATCTGCTGTCTTTCCTCTTCTAATGCATTCTTTGCCTGCTGTAACTCCAGCCCGGCCTGATTGCAGCCTTCCTGATATCCGGCTGCATTTCCTTCTTCTTTTGCCTGCTGCCGGATTGCATCTGCCTGATTCCTTGCCTCTTCTAGTATCTGATCTGCCTGACTTCTTGCTTCCGTCAGAATCTCCTCTGCCTGACTTCTTGCATCTTCTAACTGCGTACCATCATCAACCGGCTCTTCATCGGAATAATCCACTTCAACTTCCGTAGCAGGAATGCCCGCCTGAAACCCATCTGCATCCGGCTCGGCAAATCCTCTATGCTTCGCCTGATACTCCTGTTCTAACTTTGCTAACTTTTCCTCGACCATCTGATTCGAATTGATGACCCTTGTATGATCTGTTTCCGATACAACGAAACACTGTTTGTATAAATTAGGCAATGATCTCGTCACCTCCGCCTCTGGAAATTACAATTTCTGCGGAGTCTTCCAGCTTACGGATTACACCAACAATCTTCTGCTGTGCTTCTTCAACATCCTTCATACGTACCGGACCCATATATTCCATATCTTCCTTGATCATTGCAGCCAGTCGCTTGGACAGGTTCTTAAAGATAACGCCCTGTACTTCTTCATTCGCACCCTTCAATGCAATTCCAAGATCATTGTTATCGACATCACGAAGAACACGCTGGATCGCTCTGTCATCAAGAAGAAGGATATCCTCGAATACAAACATCTTCTTACGGATCTCATCTGCAAGTTCCGGTTCTTCGATTTCAAGAGATTCCATAATATGCTTCTCGGTACCACGGTCTACGGTATTTAAGATATCTACGATAGCATCGACACCACCGACGATCGTGTAATCCTGATTCAGCAGCGATGACAGCTTACGCTCTAACACACGTTCTACTTCCTTGATGATATCCGGTGAAGTACGATCCATCGTCGCAATACGTTTTGCTACATCCGCCTGTTTCTCCGGTGTCAATGCACCTAAGATCATGGCAGACTGGCTTGCGGACAGATACGATAAGATCATTGCGATTGTCTGCGGATGCTCATCCTGGATAAAGTTCAATACCTGGCTCGGATCGGTCTTACGTACAAACTCGAACGGACGCACCTGTAAGGATGCAGTAAGCTTGGTAATAACTTCCTGCGCCTTTTCTGCGCCAAGTGCTTTATCAAGCAGCTCTTTTGCATAACCGATACCACCTTCTGCAATATATTGCTGTGCCAGACAAACCTGATAGAACTCATTTAATATGTCCTCTTTGGTCTTCGGAGAAACACTTCTGGTATTCGCAATCTCAAGTGTTAATTCCTCAATCTCATCTTCTTTTAAATGCTTAAAAATACTCGCTGATTTTTCCGGTCCTAAAGCGATCAGTAAAATCGCCGCCTTCTGGATGCCGGTATATTCCTCACTACTCATATGCTCTAATTCCACTCCTCATTCAGCCAGTTACGCAGCAATGACGCAACCGCTTCCGGATTTTCATCAACAAATTTCTCTATCAGTAATCTTGTCTCAGACTTCTCATTGTAGCCGATGTCCTCAAGATCATCCTGCTCTGCTTCCTTCGTTGTCTCAAGCAGGGACTCTACCGATAATTCCGGTTCCATTTCGACTGCCTGTTCCTTTCTTGTACTGCGGAATACCACATATCCAAGAAGCGCAAAGATCAGTACTGCCAATGCGATCTGTAAGTAATCTGACCAGGTACGTCCCGTCTTGTCTGAGTATACGAAAAACGGTACGTCATAGGCAACGATTGAAATATTATTCGTTGCAATACCGGTAGCCTTTGACACCATATCATAGAAGTCCTGGTCTACCGTTCCCTTGACACGCTGTGAATTCTGTGCCACGAACTGGTCAAAAGTCATATCATCCAGTGTTCCGTCTGCCTTTAACGCATCCTCATCATAGGTCACATAATTCGTTGCAACAACCGTAAGTGAAGAATTGTCATAATCAATATCACCAACCGATTTCTGTGTCTCTGTAATCTTCTCACTTGGTGTATAGTTCTTCTTCGAATCTGTGATCGACTGGCTGCTGATCTCACCATTTTCCAACATATAGGCTGTATCATCATCATTTGTATCCGTACCAGGTGTCGCTGCCGCACCACCGGTTGCATTCGACTCATAATTCGATTCGCTGCTCAGATAGCCCTGATCCTGTCCGTCATGCACATAATAATCATGATCGGTTTCCTTTACCGCATCCATGTTCAGCTTCAGATTCAGTCCGACTTCTACATTATCGTAGACATCGGTTCCAAGTACAACGTCCTTAACCGCGCCCTTCACCTTATTCTCTACCTTCGTCTGGTAAGAAAGCTGTGAATTCGATACACCGCTGGTGGTAGTGGAATCTCCACCGGAGAATAACACATTACTGCTGGTATCCATGATCAGAATGCTGTCTGTACTCTTATTGCCAAGTCCGGTTGCCATATACTGTGCAAGTCCGGCAGCCTGATCCTCATCCATCTCACCATTTAACTTTAAGATTACACTTGCATAGCTTTCTTCGTTCCGGCTGATAATTGTTCCGTCATCCTCCGGAATTGACAGACGGACCGAGGCCGTATCTACATTATCGAGCGTCTCTAAGAACTTCTTAAAACGCTCCTCCATATACAGCTGGTACTTCTTATCCTTATCTGCTTCTGTGGTACTAAAGCCCCCGCCTAATGCATCATCGATGCTGTAACCATTCGAAGGGATACTGTTTTGTCCAAGTAAAATATTGGCATTTGCCTCATCTTCCGAATGGATCGTAAAGGTTAGTCCATCATCGGAAACGGAATACCAGATACTCTCACCCGACAACAGGTCCTTAACCGTACCTGCCTGCGCAGTATCCTCACAGGTGATCAGCTGTACGGTCGTCGGCTTTGACATCACAACATATAAAATGATAAGTGCAACAACCACAACTGCTGTAATGCTTACGATCAACATCTTCTGCTTTGTCGAAAACTTTTTCCACCATTCTGTAATTTTGTTTAATATCTCTTTTACTTTATCCGGCATTTTCTACACCCTACCTGCTAAATCTGCATATTCATAATTTCTTTGTAAGCATCTAACACTTTATCCCGGACTGCTACGGTATAGGATAATGCAATATTTGCCTTTTCCTGCGCAATCATAAGGTCATGTGTACTGGTAGCCTCTCCTAAGGCGAACTGAATCTCTGCGGATTCTGCACTGTTCTGGTAGTCATTTGTCTCATTTACCATATTCAAGGCATTTGAAAATATTGAATCAAAGCTCTCATCCTTTGGCTGTGCCGCCTGATTGTTCTTCACAGCAGACTGGATGACATCTGATGAGACATTCGTTAACGCTGAAATATCCATTTTCTTCCTCTTTTCCCATTACATTTTATTATTTACCGATCTGAAGACCTGCCTGTGCAATACTCTTGCTTGCGTCAAAGGCTGTTACATTCGCCTCATAAGCACGGCTTGCATCGATCAGATTCGTCATCTCTGTTACAATGTTCACATTCGGATAAGAAACATATCCGTTCTCATCTGCATCCGGATGGGACGGATCGTATTTCATTGTAAAATCTGTTGAAGTGTCATCTGCTACCCTGCTGACCTTTACACCGTTTCCCACCTGCGTCTGTCTGGTATTCGCAAGCACATTGCTAAACGGGGTTACATCTTTCTCCTGAAAGGTGACGATCTTACGACGGTATGGTGTACCGTCTGCGGTTCTTGTTGTATTCACATTTGCAACGTTCTCTGCAATAATATCCGTCCGGAAACGTTCTGCCGTCATACCGGACGCACTGATATTAAAAGACTGAAACATACCCATAATATTCCTCCTGTCTAGGCTTTACCTACGATTCGCCTTGTTATTTCAATACAGACTTAAACCGTGCGATCTCCTGCGAGATACTGCTGGTCAGTCCGGAATAACGGATCTGTTCAGAAGCTAATTCTGCTTCCTCCGTATCTATATCTACGTTATTACCATCTAATCGGTAAGAATATCCCGATGCATCTGTATAAGTAACCGGATTCAGATGATCCATATCTGCATGATTCACCTTGTCATCCAAGGATATATATTTGGTATTGCCGAGTTCACTCTTTAAGACGCTTTCAAAATTCACGTCTTTTCTCTTAAAACCCGGTGTGTCCACATTTGCTATATTATTCGTAATCGTTGACTCACGCAGCCAGCTTGCATCAGCGGCTTTGTCCAATAAATTGATATAATTATAAGCATTCGAATTAAACATACGCTGCTCCTTTCTCCAGGGTATAAAAATCCCTTCTTATCACATCATATTCCATTATAAATTATATTCGGAAAAACTCAAGCAAATTTTACATTTTTTTACATTATCTAGGGGCTGTCGACACGAAAAAGTACTAAATATCCGACAAACGCAAAAATGGAACTACAGTTTCCTGTAATTCCATTTAACTTCGCCTAATCCTTTAGCCATTTTGTCTTTTTAATTTTTTCAGTTCATCAAACACCACATCATTGACAACCTTAATGTAGGTTCCCTTCATGCCGGAAGAACGTGACTCGATCACACCGGCACTTTCAAACTTCCGGAGTGCATTCACAATAACCGATCTGGTGATACCGACTCTGTCTGCGATCTTACTGGCAACCAGAATACCTTCGGTACCGTCTAACTCATCAAAAATATGGGTAATTGCTTCTAATTCTGAAAATGATAAGGTACTGATCGCAGATCTTACAATCTGAACCTTTCTCGTCTCTTCCGCATTCTCCTCGTTCACGGAGCGCATCATCTCAAGCCCGACAACCGTTGTACCATACTCACACAAAATAATATCGTCAATATCATACTGTCTGTCGTACCGGTATACGAACAGTGTTCCCAACCGCTCACCGGCAATGTCAATCGGTGTAATGATCGCGGAATACTTCTTCACATTATCGATAAAACCAAGTGTCTCGAGATTCACATTCTCTTTTGTCGATAAGATTCCAAGCAGACGTTCATTTAACATGGAATCTACAAATCCGCCTACCTGATCCACGATCAGTTCATGTAACTCGTCCACTTCATTGCACAGGCTCGTTCCTAAGACCTTGCCCTTTTTACTGATCACAAGGACATTCGAATCTAAGATCTCCGTCAACACCTGGCAGATATCATTAAATACTACCTTCGATGAACTGTTATTGTGTAAAAGCTTATTGATTTTTCTAGTCTTGTCCAGCAGCTGAACACTCATTCTTATCCTCCCGGTAACTTCTGTAAATTTCACTAATCAGCACTTATTCTAGCATGTTAATTCTGAGAATTCAAGAATTTGCATTAAATTTTTATACATTTTCCGGTTGTTTTGGTTTTTCTTCTACATGGCCACATTGTTCATTGGCACATGCAAGCTTGTTTCCTTTTTCTACCATATAGCCACCGCATTCCGGACACTTTTTCTCAACCGGCTTTGCCCAGGACATGAAGTCACATTCCGGATTGTTTTCGCAGCCATAATACCGGCGTCCCTTTTTTGTCTTCTTCAGTACGATGTCTTTTCCACACTTCGGACATGCCACACCGATCTTTTCGAGATATGGCTTAGTGTTACGGCAGTCCGGGAATCCCGGGCATGCTAAAAACTTTCCGTGCGGTCCGTATTTAACAACCATATTTCTGCCACATTCTTCACAGACCACATCGGTCACTTCATCCGCAATCTGCACCTTTTCCAGTGTTTTTTCCGCTTCGTTTACTGCCTCATCCAGATCCGGATAGAAGTTGCTCACAACGGTCTTCCAGTTAATGCTTCCTTCTTCTACCTTATCAAGCAGAGACTCTAAGTTTGCGGTAAAATGTTCATCCACAATACTCGGGAATGCCGCTACCATAATCGAATTGACTGCTTCCCCCAGCTCTGTGACATATAGATTCTTGTTTTCCTTTACAATATATCTTCTCGCAAGGATCGTCGTGATCGTCGGTGAGTATGTACTCGGACGTCCGATTCCAAGTTCTTCGAGTGCCTTTACTAAGGATGCCTCAGTATAATGTGCAGGCGGCTGTGTAAAGTGCTGCTTCTCTTCAAAATCAGACAGAGAAAGCTTTGTATCCTGATCAAAGGACTTTAACAATACATTGCCCTTTGTCTTTTCTTCTTCATCATTCGTATAGACGGATAAGAATCCTTCGAACTTCACCTTCGAGGCCGCGATCGTAAATACATAGCCATTCGCACCGATTTTTACCGATACCGTCTCATATCTTGCATTACTCATACGGCTTGCGGTAAAGCGGTTCCAGATCAGCTGATACAGACGGAACTGGTCTCTTGAGAGGGAATCCTTGACTGCTGCCGGTGTTCTTGTAATATCCGACGGACGGATCGCCTCATGGGCATCCTGGATCTTCGCTGTGTTTTTCTTCTCCGTCACCTGATCTGCCACATAATCCTCTCCGTAAGCAGATGCAATATAGGATCTTGCTGCCTGATCCGCTTCTTCCGAGATACGGACAGAATCTGTTCTTAAGTAGGTAATCAGACCGACTGTACCGGATCCCTTGATGTCAACACCTTCATAAAGCTGCTGTGCAAGACGCATCGTCTTTTGTGTCGAAAAGTTTAAGACCTTCGATGCTTCCTGCTGTAAGGTACTTGTGATAAACGGAAGCGGTGCTTTTTTGATACGCTCGCCCTTTTTCACATCCGTCACTTTATACTCAGCATCCTTCAAATCTGCAAGGATCTGATCTAACTGCTCCTTCGATTCGATCGTCATCTTTTCTTTTTCGGTTCCATAGAACTTTGCCACAACCGGCTTTTTCTCACCGGCTACCGAAAAGACTGCATCCAGTGACCAGTATTCCTGTGGGATAAATGCATTGATCTCATTTTCACGGTCGCAGATGATACGTAGTGCGACAGACTGTACACGGCCTGCACTTAAGCCACGCTTTACCTTTGCCCATAACAGCGGACTGATACGGTAACCCACCATACGGTCTAACATACGACGTGCCTGCTGTGCATTGACAAGATCCATGTCAATGTCGCGTGCCTGCTTTAAGGATGCCTTTACCGCATGCTGCGTGATCTCGTTGAAGCTGATACGGTATACCTTCTTATGTTCGAGATTGAGTGCCTTTGTCAGATGCCAGGAGATTGCTTCTCCCTCACGGTCGGGGTCGGTTGCGAGATACACTTTATCTGCCTTCTTCACTTCTTTCCGAAGCTTTGCAAGTATGTCTCCTTTTCCACGAATCGTAATATACTTCGGTTCAAAATCATGTTCCACATCAATTCCCATTCTGCTTTTCGGCAGATCACGGACATGTCCGTTCGATGCAACAACCTCATAATTTTTCCCCAAGAATTTTTTAATGGTCTTTACCTTTGCCGGTGATTCCACGATCACAAGATACTTTGCCATAACCCTGACTCCTTCTCAAATTTATAACATCATATTCGCCCATCATGTGCGTATATAGCAGTTTTTAAATACTTCCCTTATCATGCCTTGTTTCTGAAGTAAGATCAGGCTCTGCATGACCTCTGTAACGGTAAGTTTTGTTTTCTGCCTGATTTCTTCTATATTTTTAGGCTGTAAATCTAGTACACTATACACCAGCGATTCTTCTTTTTCAAGTAAATTTTTTGAAAATGTATGTTGTCTGCTTCTTTTCTCCATTGTAATTCCAAGGTCATCTAAAAAATCTTCCACTGATAAAAGGATCCCTGCGCCCTGCTTGATCAGGCGGTTACAGCCCGCACTCGGCACGTCTGTCATACGCCCCGGAACGGCATAAATATCCTTTCCCTGTTCTAACGCATAATCTGCTGTGATCAATGATCCGCTTTTCTCTCTTGCCTCTGCAACGATCACGATCTGACAGAGTCCGCTGATGATGCGGTTCCGCATCGGGAAACGCATCGGAACCGGCGGTGTCCCCGGCGGATACTCCGATAAGATTCCTCCGGCCGCCTCTATTTTCTCATATAAGATCCGGTTACCCGGTGGATAGCAGATATCCACACCACAACCTAATACTGCAAAGGTAGTTCCATTTCCCCTGAGTGCGCCAAAATGCCCTGCACTGTCGACCCCCTTTGCCATTCCGCTGATCACCTGCACATCGGCGGCTGCAAGCTGCATTGCCACCTGTCCAGCCACTTCCCGTCCATATTCCGAGCACATTCTTGCACCGACGATCGCAACTGCGGGCTTACAGGGATCTGTTATTCTTCCTTTATAAAAGATCCCATAGGGCGATTGTGCAATTTCTCTTAAATCCTCCGGATACGCTTCATCCTCTCTGGTAATCAGATGAATCCCCTTCTGATGCAATTCATCTTCCTTTTTACCCGGATCCCAGTCTTCCCTGCGTTTTAATATCTTCGCTCTGTCTATGTCTGTCAGAAACGCAGCCTGCTTTAACTGTTTTTCCGTCATGTGATAGACTTCTCTTGCACTCCCTGCAATAGCAGACAGCCGGCACAGCTTTGCTGCAGACAGTTCATCCGACAGGGATGCCAGAAAATATTTGTAGGATAAATCTTCTATCTTCTTACGCTCCATGCTGCCTCCTTACATCCGTTCCCAGAACTTTTTATCCAGACTGCGGTAACAGACCGCCTCGTTTAAATGTTCCATACGGATCGTCACACTCCCATCCATATCTGCAAGCGTTCTGGCGACTTTCAACAGCTTATGGTACGTACGGGCAGTCAGCTGAAGCTGTTCATAAACTTCCTTCATATACTGTCTCTGCATCCGGTCAAGACTACAGTATTTTTCTAACAGGGAAGCTGGTATCTGGCTGTTGTAACGGATATTCGTTCCGCGAAACCGCTCCCTTTGGATCTGATGCACCGCATTGACGCGCGCCCGTATCACAGCCGAAGTCTCTCCATGCTCCTGACCGGTCAGCTCGTCATAACCAAGTGATGCTGCTTCCACACAAAGATCCATCCTATCTAACAGGGGCTGACTTAACTTTTCACGGTATCTTTCTAAGGAAGAGACACTGCATCTGCACCGGTTCATATCCGGATAATATCCGCAGTTGCAGGGATTCATCGCACCGATCAGCAGAAAATCTGCCGGATACGTATAAGTTCCGCCAAGTCTTACAAGACGTACCTGTTTTTCTTCTAACGGCTGTCTTAAGATTTCTAACGTCTCCTTTTTAAATTCCGTCAGCTCATCTAAAAATAATACCCCATTATGTGCCAGACTGATCTCTCCGGGCTTCGGATATCGTCCCCCTCCGGCAAGCGCCTGTGGTGTGATCGTATGATGCGGACTGCGGAAGGGCCTTACTCCGATGAGTCCGCTGTCATGGTTCAATAACCCGCTGACACTATAGATCTTCGATACCTCCATCTGTTCTTCAAAGGTCATATCCGGCAGAATCGTGGGAATTCTCCCTGCAAGCATACTCTTTCCGGAACCGGGCGGCCCGACCATCAACAGATTGTGCATACCGGATACCGCCACTTCACAGGCTCGTTTTAAGAAGCCCTGTCCGTTTACATCCGCAAAATCTCCACCGGTTGTTTTCTTCTGTGCCGGACCGGTATGCAATCTCTTTTTTTCCTGTTCCATGGTCTTTTTTCCATTTAAAAGCGCGATCACTTCTGCCAGTTCTTCTACACCATATACCGTCATGCCGGATACCAGTTCTGCTTCCGGTGCATTTTTTGCCGCAACGATACACTTTGTGATCCCCCGCCCTGCCGCATCTGCGATCATGGGAAGCACTCCGTTTACCGGCTGTATATTTCCATTTAAGGCGATCTCTCCAAGCACCAGCAGTCCTTCTAACGTTTCCTCCGGAATCACACCAAGCGCTGCTAAAAGTGCAAGCGCTATCGGAAGATCAAAGCCTGACCCTGATTTACGCAGATCTGCCGGTGAAAGATTGACCGTGATCCGCTTTGCCGGAAGAATATACCCGCTGTTTCTAAGGGCTGTCCGTACACGTTCTCCCGCCTCCTTTACTTCTGCACCTAAGAAGCCGACCATATGAAACACCGGCATCCCATCGCTAACATCTGCTTCTACGAGTACCTCCACACTGCCTATGCCACAGACAATGGCTGTTTTTACCATACTATACAATGTACCACTCCTTTTATTCACTTTTCTCTTGTGTTCTATCAATTCTTGGGATAATCGGCAGGAACCTGCCACGATAAAAAAGATGGAATTATCATAACACGAATTCCATCTTTTTCAAAGAATTATTTCAGGAAATATCAAAAAATGCTTTTTTCAGCTTTCCGATCGCCTTCTTTTCGATCCTGCTGACATAGGATCTTGAGATCTTCATAGACTTTGCAATCTCCCGCTGTGTCACCGGAAGCTCCCGGTTTAATCCATAACGCTTATATAAGATATCCATCTCCCGCTTCGTCAGCACCTTCGGCATCAGTTCGTAGAGTTTCCTGACGTTCTTACCATATTCCATCTGTTCGATAATATCCGGTTCTTCGTTCTCCACAATGTCAAACAGATTGATCTGGTTGCCCTCTTTATCTGTTCCGATCGGTTCATAAAGCGAGATTTCTTTCGATGTCTTCTTCTTCGCCCGCAGATACATCAACAGTTCATTATCGATGCAGCGCGCCGCATAGGTAGCCAGCCGGTTGCCCCGCTCCGTATCATACGTGCTAATCGCTTTGATCAGGCCAATCGTTCCAATCGAGATCATATCTTCCATATCTTCTTCTACGTTCTGATATTTTTTTGCCACATGCGCCACAAGACGCATATTCCGTTCGATCAGTACATGTTTTGCCGGAAGGCTGCCTTCTTTCATTTGTTTCAAACATTCTTTTTCTTCCTGTGCAGATAAAGGAGGTAGAAAGGTTTTCAAAGCAGCACCTGAAAGCGATTTTACTATATTCTATGAAAAGGTCAGGTTGTAAGTGCCTTTCCCTGTTTTCTTTTCTTCTATTATCCGTTATAATAGTGCCCATGAAAAGAATTCTTACCTATACAATAGACGAAAAACATGATCAGTTTACCATCCGCCAGTTCTTAGAAGAGATTGGCTGTTCCCACGCCGTTCTTGTACAGCTAAAAAAGACCACGGACGGTATTTTAAAAAATGGCATCTGGGCATATGTCAATGACCGGTTAAACACCGGGGATACATTGACCATCTCTCTGATTGAACCGGAATCTTCCAAAAATATCGTGCCGGTTCCTATGCCGCTTGCTATTACTTATGAAGATGACGATATTCTTGTGATCAACAAGCCGGCGGATATGCCGATCCATCCTTCGATCAATAACTATGAAAATACCCTTGCAAACGGTGTCATGGATTACTTTCATTCCAAAGGAATTTCCTATACCTTCCGCTGTGTCAACCGGTTAGACCGCGATACGACAGGACTTACGATCCTCGCCTCTCATATGTTAAGCAGTGCCATACTGTCCCGCCAGATGACAGAGCGGAAAATACACCGCACCTATCTTGCCATTGTATGTGGAGTAACCGACGAATATGGTACGATCGATGCACCGATCGCACGGAAAATGGATTCTGCGATCGAACGGGAAGTACGCGCGGACGGAGAACGCGCCGTCACGCATTACCGGCGCATTGCGGCAAATGAAGCCTACTCCCTGCTTGCCCTTCGCTTAGAAACCGGCCGGACACATCAGATCCGGGTTCACATGAAGCATATCGGTCATCCGTTAATCGGGGACTTTTTATACAATCCCACTCCGTCCCCCATGAAACGTCAGGCACTGCATTCCTTCTGTCTGGAATTCATGCACCCCATCACAGGAGAGCCCCTGACCTTTTTTGCACCACTTCCGGCCGATATGCAGGCAGTATTTCCGGAAATAGAAATGACCATGCTGATGGATGTTATCCACCGACACGGTCATGTATAGCCTCTTTATATACGTTCCTTCCGAATCGTTCCGATTAACGGATACGCTCCGGGAAGCCGACTTTTTTCTGCACCTTACGGAGTGTCTTGGTCGCATAGTAATTGGCCTTCTCTGCATTCTCCTTGATGATTCCATCAATATATGCCTTATCCTTAGACAGATCTGCATAACGCTCCTGTAACGGTCTTAATACGGATACCACGGACTCACCAACTGCAAGCTTTAAGTCTCCATATCCCTTGCCATCGAACTCACGGACTGCTTCATCCGGTGTCTTTCCGGTACATGCACAATAGATGTCAAGCAGGTTCTTTACACCCGGCTGCTCGTTACTGTAGACGATCTGCGCCATGGAATCTGTTACTGCACGCTTAAACTTACGAATGATCGTATCCGGATCATCCATCAGATAAATGCTTGCATTCGGATTCTCATCCGACTTTGACATCTTCTTCTCCGGGTTCTGTAAGCTCATGATCTTCGCTCCGGACTTTCCGACATATGCCTCCGGTATCGTAAAGACATCTCCATAGATTCCATTAAATCTCTGTGCAATGTCTCTTGTGATCTCTAAATGCTGCATCTGGTCTATACCAACCGGTACCACATCTGCCTGATATAATAAAATATCTGCTGCCATTAATACCGGGTAAGTAAACAGACCGGCATTGATATTATCTGCATGCTTTGCTGCCTTGTCCTTAAACTGTGTCATACGGTTTAACTCGCCCATATAGGTAAAGCAGTTTAAGATCCATGCTAACTCTGCATGTCCTGAAACATGGGACTGGTAATAGATGCAGTTCTTCTCCGGATCAAGTCCTGCTGCAATATAAAGTGTTAACAGCATTCTTGCTCTCTTACGAAGTTCTGCCGGGTCCTGCCTTACCGTAATGGAATGCAGATCTACCACACTGTAAAAGCATTCATACTCATCGCTTAACTTCACCCAGTTCTGTAATGCTCCAAGGTAATTGCCCAGTGTCAGATTACCGGTCGCCTGCATTCCACTGAATAATACTTTTTTGTCACCTATCATAGTTGTGTCCTTCTTTCTACTCGAAATATCAAGATGTATTTATTT
Organism: Lachnospiraceae bacterium; assembly: GCA_022764465.1. Lineage (GTDB taxonomy): Bacteria > Bacillota > Clostridia > Lachnospirales > Lachnospiraceae > Roseburia_C. The sequence goes on from JALERL010000015.1 coordinate 25,742, forward strand.
TTTGTTTTTCAGAACTTCACGTCTGATATAATCATATGTTGCATCCTCGCCCTGCTCTGCGAGCATATGTAACAGCTTCTCTAACAATGCACGTGTATTCTTATGCATGATATAATGCTCTTTGCCATATTCGTAATACTGTAACGGACTACGGTCAGTGTAGGCATCCTTCTGGTAATTCTTGCTTGCACTGACGCGGTCAATGAACATCTCAACCACATACTTTACCGGCATCTCCATACCTACCATCGGTCCCTTTTCCACACCGTAATCGATCCAGTATTCCAGATGATGCTTATTTCTTCCCTTATGATGCAGCCATGCAGAGGAATATCCCTTATCCGCACGTTCTGCATTATTCGGGCTTCGTGTTCCCTGATAATATTTGCAGCCTACCAAAAACTCTGTCGGTGAATACTTCGACAGATCATGCAGCATTCCCTGCTTATACAAGCCAACACGGAAACATCCTTTTCGAACGAGATTCTTATGATGTGTAATTGTACATAAATGTTTCCACGCCTTCATGATATACTCCTGTTCCTTCTAAAATCTTCCGTCTCATCTTATCACATTTTTATCTGCCAATCAATATTTTCACAGACATCCCGGAGATCTCAAGCATATCCTGCTTGGTAAGCTCCTGCTCTTTTTCTAAGAACGGATCTTCCCTGGCTGTATCCATGACCAGATACCATTTCTTTCCTTCCTTTTGTCTTGGCAGGGCTAAAAAACGCTTTCCGTTATTAAAATTGTATGCCACATAGATGTCATCATCAAACGATCCGTCCACCTTCTTCTGATATGCACCGCCATAAAGCATTCCGGTATAGAGTCTGCCCGGTGCAAATCCTACCAGCCACGCGGCATCTCCATGATACGACAGATCCGGAAAACCGGTTTCAAGATAATCGCTTAGCTTCATCGGCTTCGCTGCACGGATCACCGGATGTTCCTTACGGAAAGCCACCATATCCCGTACAAACCGGATCAGCTTCTCATTCTGTGCTGCTTTTTTCCAGTTCACCCATCCTGTCTTATTGTCCTGACAGTACGCATTGTTATTTCCATCCTGGGAATTGCCAAACTCATCTCCAGAAGCCAGAAGCGGAACGCCCTGTGCTAACAGCACCATTGCGATCGCATTCCGGATCTGCTTACGCCGCAGAGACTGGATATATTTTCTTCTTGTCGGCCCTTCCACTCCGTAATTATCGGTATAGTTAAATTCCAGACCATCGGCATTATTCTCTCCATTTGCCATATTGTGCTTATCGCAGTAAGAGAAAACATCTGCTAACGTAAAGCTGTTATTGATTGCTGCATAATTCACAAATCCACTGTATGGACGCTGCTTCTTCTGCTGGTCGACGAACTCTAAAAGTGTGCCCTCCTTATGATTCAACAGCTTTCTGAGCGGATAGAGATATTCATCCGTATAAACATACAGATGTGGATAACTCTTCTTATCCGAAAGCAGTTCTTCCGGAAAATCCGTATAAAAGAGCTTCGTGCGGCTTAACAGGATGTCCTGTGCCATCGCTTTTACCGGAAGATTCTCCCCGATCAGATGAAAACCGTCCACATGATATTCCATCACCCAAAAACGCAGTACATCGATCATAATATTCTGGTTCATCTCCGGGTTAAAATAGATCTCCATCACACATTCCAAGGATAACGCATGCATTGCATGCACCAGATCCTTAAACTCTGTGACTTCGTTTTTCCCTGCTGCATAGGCTGCCTTTGGTGCAAAGTAATTTCCCGGAACATATCCCCAGTAATTGACCTTGCTTATCGCCTCCGGTTCTTCCTCCCCAGTCTCTTTTTTTGACTTCCATGCCACGTAATCCGGCAGCGTCTGCTGCTTTGGAAGTACCATTTCCTCGAATTCATAGGCCGGCATCAGCTCAATTGTCGTCACACCAAGCTCCTTTAAGTAAGAAAGCTTCTCCCTTATACCGGCAAAGGTTCCTCTCTTTCCTCTGGCAACCCCGTTTCCGCTATCCATCGTAAAACCGCGGACATGAAGTTTATACATCACCATATCCTCTTTGGCAGTCTCCGGCATCCGGTCATTCTCCCAGTCATATCCGGCATCTGCAAACCCGCACCACACCTGATAGGTGCTGCTGTAACGGGAAGTCTCAAACCACTTTCTCCGTCCATCAATCCGCTTTGCATATGGATCGATGACGATCTTACCATCGATCTCATAATTATAGTCAAACTTTCTGGTGTCTAACTTTCTGATACAGACTGACCGTAAGGAACCGATACAATACTCCTCCGGTACCACTAAGCGCATAATCTCTCCCGTTTTCTTATGGCGCAGTAAAATCGCACATTCGGACTCTTTTCTCCCCTCGAATGTGAATATCACCGCATCTTTGCTTCGGGTCACGCCCAGCTTCTCATAAGTTCCTTCTTTCATTATGTATTCCATGTATCCATGCCTCTCTATCTGCTGTCTTACTTTCACTATAAAAACTGTAACACAAGACCCCCTGTTTGTATAGCACAAATCGACTTATTCATTGACTTTTCCCGTACATGTTTCTATAATAGTTCTACTGAAGAAAATATTATGAGGTGAGCACATGCATACCGTTTCCGTCAATGAATTAAGGCCCGGAATGATTACCGCTGACCATGTCGTTTCCCGATATGGGCAGCTGATTGTTGAGAAAAACCGCATCCTGAGTTATCAGATGATTGCACACATCCGGTATTATGGAATCACAAAAGTTGCGATTACCGATGGTGAACCACCTTCGGAAGCCATCGAGCATTTTGAAACCGAACGGAATGCCGTTTTATCTTATAATGAAAAAATCAAAAAAAGCCCTCAGTTTTTATACTTCAAAAAAGAATATGACCAGAAGGTGGATTTTTACAGGACAGCTTAAACGATCTGATCGTCCGCAATATTCCATGTGACATGGATCACCTGCTCGAACAGACTCTTTGTCTGTTTCAGAAAAACAGTACCACGATCTCCATGTTTGACATGCTCCATAACATGCGGCGTATCAATGACTCCACCTATGCACACAGCTTAAACGTTGCGATCATCGGACGTATGATCGGCATGTGGACAGATCTTGATAAAAAGGATCTCGATGTCCTGACACTCGGCGGGCTTTTGCACGATACCGGAAAGTGCATGATTGCGAATGAGATCATCAACAAGCCGGGGGCACTGACCGATGCAGAATATGCAGAGATCAAGAAGCATCCACGCTACGGCTATGAGATCGTCAAGGATCTTAAGATTGATCCCCGTGTCAAAAAAATCGTCCTGAACCATCACGAGAGATGCGATGGCACCGGTTATCCGATCGGACTGTATGGGGATGATATTGATGACTTTTCGGATATTATCTCGATCGCAGATGTCTACGATGCCATGACAGCAGACCGCTGTTACCGCAGTGGCATGTGTCCGTTTGAGGTGATTGCGACATTTGAAAAAGAAGGACTTGAAAAATATAAGCCACAGTATATTCTGACTTTCCTAGAACACATTGCAAACACCTATATCAACAATGATGTTCTGTTAAGTAACGGACAGACCGGTAAGATCGTGCTGATCAACAAACAGCATCTGACAAGACCGGTGATCCAGATGTCCGACAATAAATTTGTCAATTTAGAAACGCAGCCTGAGCTTTATGTTCAGGCAATCATCTAGGCAATGCCTAAGAAAGAGGTGCATATGGGAAAACCACATAACGAAGAAGACGATGAGGATATGTTTGTTACCTTAAGCATGGATAACGGACAGGAAGTAGAGAGCCGTGTACTTACGATCTTTGAAGCCGGCGATCAGGATTATATTGCATTACTTCCATTAGACGAAAAAGGAAATGATAATGCAGAAGGTGAAGTCTATATCTATCGTTACTTTGAAGATGAAGAAGGAAATCCTTCTCTTGAGAACATCGATTCCGATGAAGAATATGAGATCGTCTCCGACCGCTTTGATGAGCTTTTAGATGAGGAAGCGTTTGATGAGATGGACTAACCCTCCATCTCATCCCAGAATCTTGAGCGATCCATTTCGTGGTTGTTGATGCTTTTGGCTGCATAGATATGCAGCCTTTTTTTTGCCCTTGTCATCCCGACATAGAACATTCTGCGTTCTTCTTCGAGATCTTCCGCTAAGACCGCCTTTTTATAAGGAGTCAGCTTCTCGTTTACATCCACAAGATAGACCTCCTCATATTCAAGCCCCTTTGCACTGTGGAAGGTCGATAAGACCACGCGGTTCTTCTCCTGCTGCTGCCTGATACTCTGATTCTGTAATTCTTCCTTATATTCTGTGATATGCTGCTGCCAGGCAGGATACGCCGGATAGTCCGCTGCCGCTGTCTGAAGCTGGTCTAACAGATCCGTAAGATCATCCAGGCGGATACCGCGGTAATCGGCATATTCCTTTAGATAATCATCATACCCGATGCCACGGCGGATATAATTGATCGCCGCATATGGTGCCATGTTCGAAAGCATCTTACAGTCATAGGCAAGCCGGTCGATCCGTTCTGCGATCCATTCCTGATCGTTTTTCGCATAATAATCTGCCCACACATCAAATGCTACTGTCTTTTCTTCTAAGCTGTCCCGTCCGATATAACGCTTCGGCCGGTTCATGATCTGCAAAAAGTCTGCACGGTCCCGGCTGCCCATGGCAATACGGATATAGGTAAAAATATCCTTTGCGATCCAGTGATCGTACAGGCATGGCATGCGGTCCTTCGCCTTAAACGGAATGTTATACTCCATCAGCTGTTCCATCAAAAGTCCCGGCTGTGTATTCGTCCGGTACAAAACGGCAAGATCTGCATACTGTCCGCCCTCTGCAACATAAGACTGTATTCCGCGGATCACTGCAAGATTCTGCTCTCTCTGGTTCTTAAATTCCCGTTTCTCCACTGCGTCTGCCGCTTCTGTATATGACACGATCTTTTTTCCAAAACGCACGGTATTATGTGCGATCAGATTGCCTGCCTTTTTTACAATCTCTGTGGCACAGCGGTAATTCACATCTAAGGTAATATGTGCGGCATGCGGAAAATCTCTCGCAAAGGACTGCATGATCCCCGGCGATGCACCACGGAACCGGTAGATGGACTGATCATCATCCCCTACTACAAACAGATTATTCTTTGGTGCTGCAAGCATCTTTACAATCTCATATTGCAGCTTATTGATGTCCTGAAACTCATCGACTAAGATATACGGATACCGTTTCTGCCAGAGTGCTAAGATATCCTTGCGCTCCCGGAACAATTCATAAGTATAGACTAACATATCATCAAAATCGATCAGATGATGCTTTCTTAAGGTATTCTGATACAGATCAAAAATCCGCCGGAAGGTATCTTCTGCACAGTTCGAGGAATAATAATGTGCAATATCTATCCCCTCATTTTTCACCAGACTGATCTCGGAAAGCATCTGCTCGATATATTCATTCTCATCCTCATAATCTAAGTGGAACTTCCGTACCAGCTCCCGCATCAGAATAAACTTCTGCTCTTCCCGGATAATATTGTCTGCGGAATAATGATAGGCATATTTTAAAATTGAAAAAAAGATGGCATGAAAGGTTCCGAATGTAACCGGAGCTCTCCTTTCTCCCATCAGCTTTTGAAACCGCGTCTTCATCTCCTGCGCTGCTGCCCTTGTAAAGGTAACAACTAAAATATCCGTTGGGTCTACCTGATACTGCTCAATTAAGTTTTTCGTTCTCCGGGTAATGACAAGAGTTTTACCAGAACCCGGCCCTGCCAGTGTCAGACAGGGACCGGTGTAATGACTGATTGCCGCATTTTGGCTCTCATTGAAATTCATACTGATTATTTTTCCTGACTTAATTTTTCAATTGCCTGCTTGATACGTGCAACGGATTCTTCCTTACCAAGTACTTCCATGATCTCAGTTGCTCCACCCGGTGTCATCTGCTTACCGGATACTGCAGTACGGATCGGCCATAAAACATAACCGTTCTTATAGCCCTTCTCTTTTACAAACTCAGAGATTGCCGCATACAGTGCATCGTTGCTGTAATCCTCCTGTGCCTCTAAGAGTGGCAATACTTCCTGTAATACGAGAAGTGCGCTTTCCTTCGTCGTCTTCATCTTCTTGTGTACATACATCTCACTGTCATACTCCGGTACTTCCTCAAAGAAGTCGATATGATCTGCGATGTCCGGGAAGATCTCGATTCTGGTCTTGACCATGGCTGCGATTTTCTTTAAGTCATAATCCTTTGTAATGACTTTCTTGATGTATGGCTCTGCCTTCTCATAGAAGGTATCAAAATCCATCGCCTTGATGTATTCTCCGTTCATCCACTTTAACTTCGTATAATCAAATACTGCCGGAGACTTGCTCATATGATGATAATCAAATGCTTTCACCAACTCCTCTAAGGAGAAGATCTCCTGATTATCGGTCGGGCTCCAGCCAAGGAGTGCAACAAAGTTTACCACTGCCTCTGTTAAAAATCCCTGATCGATCAGGTCCTCATAAGAAGAATGTCCACAACGCTTGCTTAACTTCTGATGCTCTTCGTTCGTGATCAGCGGACAGTGTACATACTCCGGTACTTCCCAGCCAAATGCCTCATACAGACGGTTGTACTTCGGAGAAGAAGAAAGGTACTCATTTCCTCTTACCACATGTGTGATTCCCATCAGATGGTCATCGACAACGTTTGCAAAGTTATACGTCGGATATCCGTCCGATTTGATCAAGATCATATCGTCTAATTCCGCATTATCTACCGTAATATCTCCATAAATATCATCATGGAAGGTCGTTGTTCCGGTCGTCGGATTGTTCTGACGGATCACGTATGGGACACCTGCTGCTAACTTCTCTTCGATCTCTTCCTTGGAAAGATGCAGGCAGTGCTTATCATAGATCACAATCTCTTTTCCGGCTACTGTCTGTTTTAAGCTTTCTAAACGTTCTTTATCACAGAAACAGTAATATGCCTCTCCTTTTTCGATCAGCTTTTTCGCATATTCCAGGTAGATGCCCTGTGACTGACGCTCACTCTGTACGTACGGGCCGACACCACCATCCTTATCCGGTCCTTCATCATGGATCAGTCCGGTTTTCTGCAGAGTACGATAAATGATCTCGACTGCTCCTTCCACCTGACGTTCCTGATCGGTATCCTCAATTCTTAAGATAAAATCTCCACCTTCATGTTTTGCAATCAGATATGCGTACAATGCCGTACGCAGATTTCCTACGTGCATTCTTCCGGTTGGACTTGGTGCAAATCTTGTTCTTACTTTACTCATTTTCTCTTTCCTTTCCTGACTCTATCTCATGCCAGAGTCTTCTCTGGTATCTGATCCACTTTGTACAAACATACAACTATATAATCTAGCATACAACGCAAACAATGACAAGCTGCATGCCAGGTAAACTTAATTTTTACAGCCGTTACATTCCTTACAGCCGCAGCTTTTTTCACATGTGGAGGCATGATCCGTCTTTTTCTTCGTTCCACACCCCGAACAGCCCATACAGCCACCGCTTTTTCGTACGCGTATGATCCGTATCAGGGCATACACAAACCAGACTGCAATCACAGCCACCACAATATAATCCAAAGGCTTCATCGAACTCTCCTATAATAACATTCCGATATGATAGACAGCAAATGCCACGATCCATGCTACCACACACTGCATGATCACGACTAATACCGACTGCCACGCCGAGTTCATCTCACGGCGGATCGACGCAATCGCAGCCACACACGGAGTATACAGTAAGGTAAAGGTCAGAAAGCTTACTGCCGTAAGCGGAGTAAACAGACTGCCTAAGGTCGTACTTAAGTTCGTGATCGATGTTCCCATCAAAACGCTCATCGTACTGACAACTGCTTCCTTTGCCGTAAATCCAGTGATCAGGGAGGTGGATATTCTCCAGTCACCAAAGCCGAGCGGGGCAAAGACCGGAGCGATCCATTTTCCGATCAGTGCAAGCAGGCTCTGTGTACTCTCTTCTACCACATTCATCCTTGTGTCAAAGGTCTGCAAGAACCAGATGATGATCGTTGCGACAAAGATAACCGTGAATGCCTTCTGTAAAAAGTCTTTTGCCTTATCCCACATTAAAAGCAGGACACTTTTTAAGGATGGCAGACGGTAATTCGGAAGCTCCATCACAAACGGCATCGGATTGCCCTTAAAGATCGATGACTTAAATAATAATGCCATCAGAATACCGACAATGATTCCACCTGCATACAATGCCATCATCACAAGTGCCTGATGCTTCTGGAAAAATGCTGCCGTAAACACTGCATAGATCGGTATCTTTGCCGAACAGCTGATAAACGGTACTAACATAATCGTCATTTTTCTGTCACGCTCGGAAGCTAAGGTACGGCTTGACATAACCGCCGGAACACTACAGCCGAACCCGATTAACATCGGCACAAAGCTTCGTCCGGAAAGTCCAATCTTACGTAACAGCTTATCCATAACAAACGCTACACGTGCCATATAGCCGGAATCTTCTAAGATCGATAAGAAGAAAAACAGGACAACGATGATCGGCAGAAAGCTTAAGACACTTCCGACTCCTGCAAAGACTCCATCAATTACCAGACCATGTACCACCGGATTCATGCCATACGCAGTCAGTGCACGATCGGCTGCATCTGTTACCGCATCAATTCCTAGTGTCAGCCAGTCACTTAACTTGGCACCGATCAGCCCAAAGGTCAGATAAAATACAAGCAGCATGATCAGTAAAAACATTGGGATTGCCAGATACTTATTCGTCAGGACATTATCAATCTTCACACTCCGCATATGCTCCTTGCTCTCATGGCAGCGGATGACCGTTTTCCTACACACCTTCTCGATAAAGGTATACCGCATATCCGCAAGTGCTGCATTCCGGTCCATCTTGTGATCGGTCTCCATCTCTTCGATACTGTGTTCCATCATATCCAGCTCGTTCTGGCTTAAGCACAGACGCTTTATAATATCCTCATCCTGTTCGACGATCTTCGTCGCTGCAAATCGCGGGGACATTCCGATCTTCTGTGCATGATCCTCCACCTGATGGGAAACGGCATGGATACAACGGTGCACTGCACCCTGTTCACAAAAGTCTGTGACAGCCGGATACTTCCGGTGCTTTGCCGTATGTACGATTGCTTTGATCAGATCTTCGATTCCCTCATCCTTTGCTGCACTGATCGGGATCACTGGGATTCCAAGTTCCACCGACATCTGTTCAAAGTCGATCGATCCGCCATTGTTACGCACTTCATCCATCATATTCAGTGCCAATACCATTGGGATGTGCATCTCTAAAAGCTGTAATGTCAGATACAGATTCCGTTCAATATTCGTTGCATCCACGATATTGATAATACCATCTGGCTTTTCGTTTAAAATAAAATCCCTTGTGACGATCTCTTCGTTTGTATACGGACGAAGCGAATAGATACCCGGAAGATCCACAACCGAACAGTCCTTTTTCGAACGCATCTGTCCGATCTTCTGATCCACGGTTACCCCAGGGAAGTTTCCGACATGCTGGTTTGAACCGGTCAGCTGGTTAAATAACGTCGTTTTTCCACAATTCTGGTTTCCTACCAGTGCAAATATCATAAAGCAGCATCCTCACTTTCCACTTCGATCTGCCTTGCATCCTCCTTACGGATCGTCAGCTCATATCCACGGATATGCAGTTCGATCGGATCTCCCATTGGTGCGACCTTCTGCACGACGACCTGTGTTTTCGGGATCAGCCCCATATCTAAAAAACGACAGCGCAGGACACCCTCTCCACCTACTTTTGTAATTACTGCCTTCTGCCCGATTGGCAATTCATCTAATGTCATACGCATATCCTCTCATTTCTGTATTTTGTTTCTATTCTAACGCAGCGTTTTTCTTTCTTCAACCCAAAATTGGTCTATTTTTTCAATTCCGTCATATATGCCATATTCTGTAACAAAATCCATGATTTTCCATAAATTATTATTGTAAATAAAAAGAATTGATTACATGCGCAAATCATATGCGCAGAAAAGAGGATGCTATGAATACTTGTGAACAGTGCGGCAGAAATCAGTATGCACCTTGTTCCGGAAGACTTCCGACATCGAACAGGAGTATTGCCATGGCATATGTCCCGTGGCAGCACTTTCAGAATGTCTACGACCCGGATAAAGCCCTGCGGTGCGGCACGATTTTCCCGGAATTAAATAAGCCATTTCTTGGAAAGCGGGGTGCCTGTCTATGAGAAATACACCAATGAACCGGGAACAGCTTTTTCACTGGATCAATGAGGTCAGCTTCGCCGTCAACGATATTACCCTTTATCTCGATACCCACCCGGAGGACGAGGAAGCGATCAGTTACTTCAATCACTACAGCGAAATGCGCCGGAAAGCATTAAGAACCTATGAAGAACACTATGGACCACTTACGATCGATACCGCTTCCCCAACCGGGAACTGGTGCTGGGCGACCCAGAAATGGCCTTGGGAAGGAGGAAACTGTTAATGTGGAATTATGAAAAACGATTACAGTGCCCGGTCAACATCACACAGACCAATCCAAAGATCGCACAGGTCATTATCAGCCAGTTCGGCGGACCGGATGGTGAACTTGCAGCTTCCATGCGTTATCTCTCACAGCGTTACACGATGCCGGATAACCGCGTACAGGGACTGCTCACGGATATAGGCACCGAAGAACTTGGGCACCTGGAGATTGTGGGCGCAATCATCTATCAGCTGACAAAAAACCTCTCCGTCGAGGAGATCAAGGCTTCGGGCTTTGATAAATACTATGTCGACCACACGCTTGCACTCTGGCCACAGGCTGCCGGCGGTATCCCGTTTAATGCCTGCGAGTTCCAGTCAAAAGGCGATGCCATCACCGATCTTTTTGAAAATATGGCTGCGGAACAGAAAGCACGCACAACCTATGATAACATTCTGCGTCTGGTAAAGGACGAAGAGATCGCAGGCCCGATCCGTTTCCTGCGTACCCGTGAAGTTGTCCACTTCCAGCGCTTTGGAGAAGCACTCAGTATCATACAGGATAGTCTGGATTCGAAAAACTTCTATGCATTTAACCCTTCTTTTGATAGATGTAACAAACGGTAAAGACAGCATGAGCCGGGTGCTTTTCCACCCGGCTCTCCTGATAATTATCCCATCTTATGATACGCCACACAGCTTATCGATCGACTCTAAGATCTGTCGTACCTCCGGTATATCGGAACCGAATTCCTTCATCAGACCCTCAATCTCTTCCTTTTGTTCTAAGACCACATCCATATTGTATTCGATCCTGCTGCGAAGCTTCTGGCGGCGTTCGATCAGATTGTGCTTGATCTCTACCATCTCACGCTTATCCACTAAGGCATCCGCCTGATTCAGCCACACCTTCGGATCATAGAGATTGAAATTACGCAGCATCCGAAGCAGCTTGCCGCTGAAATATTCCAGATCCTCGCTTGTACGCTCATACTTCTCACGTTCCCTGTTCGCTTCCATATACTGTTCCCACAGATAATTCAGCTCATAGGAATTGTGTACATGGTATTTTTCACAGGCATAATCCACTGCATTCGTCGAATGCACGTACTTGATCTTCACCTTATTGAGCAGAGTAATTGCACGGTTCGTGTTATTCTCTGCCTTTTTGATCTCCGCCGTATTGTTCTGCATACGGATGTAAATCGCAGTTCCGGCAGCGCCTCCGGTAAAAAGCAGAATCATAAATAACAGTCTGGTGTCCATCTCAAAGCCCATCTGTAATACCAGAATCACTGCCATCAGGATAATTAGGACACCAAACAGCACATAAGATAATCTGCGAAGCAGCTTCTGTTCCGACAAAAGTTCCCGCCTGTAATAGATCCATTCATTCTTCTCCCCATCGAGATACTGCATATCTTTTTTCACCAGTGCCTGATACCGTTCATTCTCCTGTAACGTCCGGATCGCAGATGTAATAATCTTCTCATCCTGCTGCATCTGGTTGTACTGGCTGTCTGTGATCTTTTTCGAGGTCTGTAAGTAATCATCCCTTGACTGGTTTAAAGTCAGGATATTCGACGCAGCATCCCGTAAAATTCCTGCTTCTTTTTCCGGCATCTCCTCAATCAGCTGGATATCCTTCAGATAAGAAGTCATCACACGGTACTCTGCCTTCTGTGCCTCTAACTCCTTGGCCGTCTCGATGATCTGCTCACAATGATCTAATACATAGTGATGTACCTTGTGCTCGTCTTCCATTTCCTCCGGTGTGAGCACATCCTCCGTCACCTGCTCAAGAATCTCATCTATACTCTTTTGTTTCTTTTTCCATTTCCGCTTAAATAATTTCATCTATGTTCTCCTGTGCAGCCGGCCGTTACACCCGGCTGTATATTCTGTATCGTTCCTTCCATACCGGTATCCGTTCTCTGGAGATTCCGGTATTTTCCTGCGTTTCGATCGTATCAACCGCCTGCTGCAATCGTTCCATCACACCGCTTTTCCACTCCTTCGGCGGTTCATAATCACTGACCTGCTCCTTTTGGGATACACACTGCATGGCAAAGTAACGTTCCATCTCTGATTCCGGATTGTTGTTATATTCGTATGCCTTTTTAAAACATTCCGCCGCCTGTTCATACAAAAACATCTGGGCATTTGCGACTCCCATGTTATGCCAGATACTTCCCTTGTCAAGAGCCGACAATTCTCCATCCGGGTATGATAGCAGCCGCCGGTAACACAGAATGCTTTTGACATACTGCTTATTTTTCAGACAACGGTCCGCATTGATCCGTTCCCGCTCTGCAGTACTCTTGTTTTCTAATTCCGCGATCTGATGGATCAGTGTCAGCCGTTCCTTCTTCGAAAAATAACTACAGCCGCCGCTCAGTATTCCGATCTGCTCCGCAAGCGATGCATGATTCTCTCTTGCCTCCTCTAACTCTTTTGCAAGCTCTGTGCAGCCTAACTCCTCTTTTATCCACTGTATAAGTTCCTGACTACAGAAGTTATCCCCGATCCGGTCTGTTTCATGACCCAGATAATAACAAAGTTCCTCTAAGGAATAGATATTCAGATCTGTGCCCTCAATATAATACGGCATAGCTGCTATACCGGTCTGACATAAGATTAAATCGCCCATCGTATCACCTTCCTTATAGTTTCATCAGATATTCCCACTTCTTATCGCTGCTGCGGCAGATCTCACCAAATCCGAGATCCCGGATCTGTACACGCACCTCATGGTCAGATACCGGCTTAGCCTGTATCCGAAGCCTTGTCATACGGTCTTCCCGCTTTGGCAGATCGGTCAGTTCCAGTGTACTGATCTTCGCCTCTCTGCTGTCCGGTGCCTGTAACCAGAAGTCGATCTCGGTAGTACCGGATAAGAGGATCTCACATTCCCCCAGTTCCTCGTACCAGTTCTCACCTGCCTGGATCAGGGAATAAAATGCCAGTTCTCCGTGATCGGTCACCTTCAGGCTGACGTTCATCTTCATCTCATTTTCACCCATATAGATGTATTTCCAGTCCAGTACCTCTCCACTGACCGATGCCGCATAAGACGCACCCTTCGAATAAATATTTTTTCCGGCAAATACCCTTCTTCCGTTGCACAGATAGCGGACGGATTCTTCCATCCAGTCACCGTCGAATCCGTCTCCGGTCAGATAGACCGCAGAAAGGATTTTTTTCCCGATCGCATCTTTTAAAACATCCAGAAATGCAATATCTTTTCTTCCGATCAAAGGTCCATAGTTCTTCCCATAGATCGTCACAAGCTGAGGTGTCGTCTTCTGATTGCGTTCCATCGCAAAAAAGCGCAGATCCGTATGACTGTAATCAAACAGTACCGCATCATGCAGCCATAATTCCTGCTTCTGTGCCAGCGCGTAATAATAAAAGCTTTCTTTATGATCGATGACTAAAAAATGTCCCGGCATCATATCTAACTTCTCCATCACTGCAGAAAACAGCGTCATATTCTCCCGGTTTAAGGATTCCGTTGTAAGAACAAGCTGTTCGATCGAGACATTTGGATCGAGTCTTGCAGGGATCAGCAGCATTTTTTTCAAAAATAAGGCAAACAGTTCTACATAGGTATAGGTCTGCCCATCGACCGCAGCTGTTTCCTTATGTAATGCCCGTTCGTAAAGCTGATGCAGTACCGGCTCGCCTGCACCTTTTGCCATCAGTGCAGCTTCTTCTCCATAGAACCACTGTCCGATCCCACTCCTTTTATATAGAAGCATCGGAATCTGGTAGACCTCACTTCCTGCAACCCGGCTTACCGTCTCCGGCTCTATCATATCCGCTGCATAATAGCTTAACATCGCATATTCAGTTCCTATATCAAGTCCTACATACAGTTTCCGCTTCTCTGCCACGTCTGCTCCTTTCGGGATCTGATTTTCTCCCGGCAAAATTATAACATATGAAACAGCAGATCATTTAACCGTTCATGGCGGTCATACTGCCACATCATAGCTTCTAAGTCTGCTTCTTTTCCCATTGTCTGCTCAAGCAGCATTGCATTGAGCTGCTCATAACGGTTCTTTGCGCTGTGATCACACACATGATGACAGGTCAGTCTGCCACTCTCTGTCACGTTTGTCTCATGCCCCTTATTCTCGGTAATATAATACTCCACCGATTCATCGATAAAGAGTATGAAATCCTTTACGAAAATACCTTCGAACATATCTGTCATCTCTTCGGTGATAAATTCCCTGTCTCCGTTTTCATAACGGTAATGCAGCACCACACGCCTGCCCGGTGCTGTCCGGTATTCAAAAAATACCTTATCATAAAAATAGAACTGCTCCTGTACAGCTACCGGAAGCTTCTGATAGAATCCAAAATACAGTTTCCGGTCAACAAATTCACGCAAAAGCGGAAGCAGAACGGCTTCTTTTTCCTTCGTCCATTCCTCTTCGGCTACAACATAAGAAAGCAATGCCAGTTTTGCCACATCTGCCACTTCCTGTTCTTCGCAGACCATTTGCCGGATACCGGAAAAGATCTGTTCCGGCACAACCACCTGTTTTACCAGATGCAGATACGCAAAATAATTCAGGAATGCCTTCTGTACCAGATCGCTTCCACCATGCGCACAATAACTTGCATATACATCCTCTATGTGTTCTACAAATTCTGAGGTATAAAGCATCTGTACGATCAGACGTTCTTCTAATTCAAAGGCATCCACTTCAAAGGCAGTGCACGCCTGCCAGAGCCGGTACATACTCTTGGTTGTGCCGCCAAAATAATGAACCAGATAATCTAACATCATCACATCATACTTGCCCTGTAAAAAAACATAGGAAGTAAGTGAGATGAGAAAATCATCTTCTTCACCCTCACATGATACGATTGCATAACTGCAAAGCGGTACCAGTGCAGCCGGTTTTAACTGTCCGGCACCATAACGGTTGATGTACTGATACGCCAGTTCATACTGATGGCAGGCAATCAGCTGTTCCACGCAGTAGATCCTGTCATTTCTGCTGCAGTCTGTAACCGGTGCCGGCAGAAGATACGCTTCAAACAGTTCCGTTTCATCCAGGTGTTCCAAAAAGCGAAGCACCTGGGCATAGAGCGATGCCCGGTATTCTTTTCTTAGTTTTTCACTTTTAATCAGCAACAGCAGGTAATCCTTATCCTCAGGCAAAAACATCGTACTCTTGTTACGATCTGCAAAATACTGAAGTAAAAATGCCGTTTCATATGGTGCATATGCAAGACACTTCCGGAAATAGGTACGTGCACGGATCAGCCGTTCTAACTGATAATTCATGCCCTTTACATACCGGTTGCCGGATGCATCTTCTAATACGATCACATAATCCTTCGTATAGACCTGAAAATATGCCTCTCCACGGATTACCGGTACAACCTGGATATCCTTAAGCTGCCAGTGGATCACATAGGCACGGACCGCCTGTCCGAATACCGTCATCTTACGCGTATATAAGATCTTCGCAAGGGATGGAACCAGTTCCTTTTTGATCATGCCACGGTCTAATACCTCTGCATAGATCACCGCCAGATTATCATCCATATGTCCTTCCAGGATCTGTTCAACGGCAAACCGCTCCATAACCTCTCTGTAACTCTGGTAAATCTCAGGTTCTTCTTCCTTTCCTGCTATGATATTTACGAACAATGCTGCCTTCTGCTTATATGGCAGTGAGGTATCGTAGCGGAAATACATCTGGATCATCTTTGGCATACGATGGATCTTTCTGCCATCCATCGACATCAGATATGCTTCATTGATCCCGGCAATCCGAAGATCCTTTTCGATTCCCGCCTCATACCAGCTATGGTATCTGGTGGAAAAGCGCTGCGTCCGCACCAGATACGAACAGATTGCCGCAAGCAGCTCATCCCCCGGATCATGGGCATATACCTTCTCTAATACCTTATATAACAACGGCTCGAATGTCCGCACACTACCTAAAAGTCCAGGCACTGCCAGTGTAAGATCCTTCGTAAAGACCTCCTGCCTGCATGCCCAGTTTAAGACCTGTATTTCAAAGTCTCCCAATCTCGTTAAAAGATATGGATTCTGCCAGAAGATATAATAAGCTTCCAGATACAGAAAGGGACTTGCAAAACCGTCACTGACCCTCTGCTCAATCGCCCTAATGCGTGATGCCGGATTCGTATGGAACTCTTCCTTTAAAAACAGACGGATCCAGAACAGCATCGGATCTTCACTGTGCAGATGATAAATCTCTTCTACCTGTCTGCTCAGCCGGTCCACATACCCCGGTTCCCGCTCTGCTAATGTACACACATACAGATAATATCCGTATAACGGTGTCTGTTTCTCCTTCTGATTCTTTTTAAAATCCGTCAGTATCCACTCCGCTTCCTGCCGCTGCCCGCTTAATAAAAATGCCTGTGCCCGCATCAGTTCATACCATGCCATATCAGCAGCATACGCCGCATCCTGTGGTATCAGTGATATCAGATGGTTTAATACCTGAAGGCTTCTCTTTGCACACATCGCAGTTCCGATCTTTTTTAAGCGGCAGTCGATATAAAGCTTCGTCAGTTCGATCTTCGCTTCCCGGATCTCTCTCGTATGTTCATCCGCGCGTCTTCCACTGCCCTGATAAACATAGACCGTCACTTCTTCCTTCTGGTAAGCATTTTCTAAAACCAGCCGTCCAAAGTTTTTCCCTGCATGCAGCTTCGCAGGATCGATCAGATACTCGAGCTTACAGGTACTTCCTACGAAGTCCTCCGTCGTAAGCCTCTGCTTTAACAGTACTAAAAAGTCTGCATCCGAAGATACGGTTATCTCTAAGTAACCCCACTGATTCTTGATCAGTGGAATTTCTTCCTTCTCTGTCTCAATGATTCCGGCAAATTCATATGCATTTTTCTTTGCATAAAAATGCACCGTTTCTTTTTTCCTGATGGAAACTAAGAACTCTTCCATTGCTGTCTTTGATCGCATTCCGCCGGATAATCCCTCATAAAGCATCCGCTCGGTAATCTCATCCCTGCGGATCAGATTCTTAAAGTTCCCGGATACAAACAGGTGGTAGGCCTCCTCATAATCTTCTCTTGCCAGATTCGCAAAATCAGACAGATTGCGGATTCTTCCGGTTGACATCTTCGGATAGAGGCGTACAACGGACACAACAAAAGAAAGGTTATATTCTCCCTGGTTACAGATAATGAAAAATTCTCCCTTTTGAATATCCCCTTCGATAAATCCTTCACTGTGAAATTGATAGCGAATCCTAATCTCATTCCCCTTAAACTGCGGTGTCAGACACTCCATATGCGGATTCGAAGAATATACCAGACCCTTGACAGCAGAATCCGTCTGACTGCTTATTACAAACTCCCCTGTATAGTCCTGACCTTCTAATACCTCAAGCTCTATCTTATCCGTAGAAAGTGCGAGAACAGGTTCTTCATGTTCAAAACTCCCCATTGCCAGCTTCTGAATCCGTTTACGCAAAATTCCACCTGTTTCCCACCGGCATTCCCAACCGCCGGTTGCTTTTTCTTCTATTAAAGTTATAATAGATTATAAACTATTTTAGGGATTCATGCAACCGGCATATCCCTTGTGAAATTATGAGAACCCGGCTTGAAATATACCGGCTGAAAGAAAGGCATGGTTACGATATGATAAAAGCAAAGGAACATTTTCATGGCAGCGATCTTGAAAAAATTGAACAGATCTATGGTATTAAAAAGGAAGATATTGTAAGCTTTTCCGCAAATGTCAACCCACTGGGTGTCTCTCCACGGCTTCGTGAGACACTTGCAGAACACATCGATGCGATCACAACCTATCCGGACCGCGAATATACCTCACTTCGCAAATGCATGGCAGAATATGCAGGCACAGTACCGGAACACATTATCGTAGGAAACGGTTCTACCGAACTGATCTCTCTTCTCATCCAGATCAGGCATCCAAAAAGGGCAATGATCCTTGGGCCGACCTACTCCGAATACGAACGTGAGATCACACTAGAAGGCGGCACAACACTCTACTATCCCCTGCGTGAGGAGGATGACTTCCGGTTAGATGTTTCTGACTTTTCCTCGCATTTAAACGAGCAGATCGATCTTCTTGTACTCTGCAACCCGAACAATCCGACTTCTTCGTGTATCACGAACCGGCAGATGCGGCAGATCTTAGATGTCTGCAAGCAGTATGACATCTTCGTTATGGTAGATGAGACTTATGTCGAATTTGCTCCGGAAGTAGAAAAGATCACTTCCATTCCGCTTACCCACTACTATAACAATATTCTGATCCTGCGTGGCACTTCTAAGTTCTTTGCTGCACCGGGACTGCGTCTTGGCTATGCCATCACCGGTAATCAGGATCTGATTCAAACCATAAACACCAGAAAAAATCCATGGATGATCAACTCCCTTGCAGCGATCGCAGGCGAGATCATGTTCCGGGACAGCGACTATATCAGACAGACGAAAGAACTGATCTCTTCGGAACGCGCACGTTTATATGAGCTGTTTGACAAACATCCGGCCTTTCAGGCCTATCCACCATCCGGCAACTTTATGCTGCTTCGTATCCTGCGTGATGATCTGACCTCACAGGATCTGTTTGATGCCGCTATCCGGCAGAATATGATGATCCGTGACTGTTCGACATTTCCGTTCTTAGACGACCACTATATCCGTTTCTGCTTCATGAATCCGGAAGATAATACAAGACTTGCGCAATGTCTTTTTGATCAGGTCAAAGAAAAATAGCAGATTTCTCTTGACAAAATCGTCCGCTCGTATTATTGTATTACTTAGGTAGTACAACAATACAATAGAAAGAGGTGAAACTATGCCGTGGAATCTTACATCAGACAGACCGATTTTTATCCAGATCATCGAACGGATCCAGATGGACATTATCTCCGGCACTTACCAGCCGGGCGAAAAGCTGCCATCGGTTCGTGAACTTGCCAGTATTGCTGCCGTGAATCCAAACACGATGCAGAAGGCATTAACCGAACTCGAAAGGACAGGTCTTGTCTATTCACAGCGCACCAGTGGTCGATTTATAACGGAGGACACAAAAATGATCGAAGATTTAAAATCCAGTCTTGCACAGGAGAAAATAACAGAATTCTTTGAAAGCATGCACAATTTAGGATTTAAAAAAGAAGAAACACTTTCTTTAATCGAAAACTGCATCAAGGGGGATGAAAAATGAGCACATTATTAGAATGCAAGGAGCTGACCAAAAAGTTTGGCAAAAAAGCCGCTTTAGATCAGATTGACCTTACTTTAGAAAGCGGCCATATCATTGGTCTGCTTGGACCAAACGGAAGTGGTAAGACTACATTGATCAAGATCATCAATGGTCTTTTAACACCAAGTTCCGGATCTGTTACCGTAAAGGGCGCACCAATCGGTGTCGAGAGCAAAAAGGTGATCTCTTACCTTCCGGATCACACCTATCTGAACATGGGACTTAAGGTACGTGATATCATTGATTACTTTGAGGACTTCTATGCGGACTTTGATACCGTCCGTGCATATGACATGTTAGCAAAGCTTTCCATCAATCCGAATGACAAGTTAAAAACCATGTCAAAGGGAACAAAGGAAAAGGTACAGTTGATCTTAGTTATGAGCCGTCATGCTGATCTCTATGTGCTTGACGAGCCGATCGCCGGTGTCGATCCTGCTGCAAGAGATTACATATTAAATACCATCCTTGCAAACTATGATGAAAATGCAACGATCCTGATTTCCACGCATCTGATCGCTGATATTGAGAATATCCTAGATCAGGTCATCTTTATCAAAAACGGTCATATCTGCCTGAACTCTTCGGTAGATGAGATCCGGGAAGAAAAAGGAACATCGGTTGATGCTTTATTCAGGGAGGTATTCAAATGTTAGGAAAATTATTCAAGCATGAATTCAATAACACAGGGCGCATCTTACTGCCACTGAATCTGATCCTGATCGGATTTACACTACTTGGCATGATCATGTTAGGTCTTAAGGTATTCAGCAACTCCTATATGGGCTTTGCCGCAGTTGCCATGTTAGTCATCTATATCTTCGGTATTATTGCATTATTCATCGTAACTTATGTCTTTCTGATGGTACGCTTTTACCGCAGCATGTATTCCGCAGAAGGGTACCTCACACATACGCTTCCGGTTTCCCCGCTTGCAACCTTAAATACCAAGCTTGCGGTTTCCGCCTTCTGGGTATTCTTATCCATGGTCTTATGCTTTGGTTCTGTTTATGCACTGGTTGCTACTGCAATCCGTACCTATACAGGAGAATTCAACAGCGCGGACTTTTTTGCGGGATTTGAAGACGCACTTGGTATTTCTGCAGGTACCGCACTTGCCTGGGCGTTACTCTTTATGGTACTCAGCAGTCTCTCCGGTATCCTGATGATCTATTGCAGCATCTCGATCGGACAGTTGTTCAATAAGTATAAGATCCTTGCTGCGATCGTTACCTATGTGATCTTCTATCTCATCCTTCAGGTGGTAAATATGATCATCATGGTACGTTCAAGCATCAGCTCTGCCGAAGAAATACCCCTGGTTGATAATGCAGACCAGTCCTTCTTAGCAGACTTCTACGGAGATGTGATCGGTATTCCGACCATGATCCAGTCTGTTATCATGATCGTTATTTTCTATGCGATCACTGCTTATATCAGCAAAAAACGTGTGAACTTAGACTAATCTGTTTCTAAAACAGAACGGAATTTTCTATACAGCAAAAAAGCTGCCACAGAAATGTGACAGCTTTTTTGATTCTATTTTCTTATGTGTGGAAATTATTTGCTTAAGAATTCGTGAATTCCCTTTGCGGCAGCCTTTCCGGCTCCCATTGCAAGAATAACGGTTGCAGCACCTGTTACTGCATCACCACCGGCATATACACCATTTTTGGTGGTTGCTCCGGTCTCTTCCTCTGCAATGATACATTTTCTGCGGTTTACATCTAATCCCTTTGTAGTAGAAGAGATCAATGGGTTTGGTGATGTACCAAGAGACATGATCACGGTATCAAGCTCTAAGTCAAACTCAGATCCGGCAACTTCTACCGGGCTTCTACGTCCGGATTCATCCGGCTCACCAAGTTCCATACGGACACAGGTCATTCCCTTTACCCAGCCGTTTTCATCTACTAAGATCTCCTTTGGATTTGTCAGAAGGTCAAAGATGATTCCTTCTTCTTTTGCATGATGTACTTCTTCTACTCGTGCAGGAAGCTCTGCTTCACTTCTACGATATACGATGTGTACCTCAGCACCAAGTCTTAAGGCTGTTCTTGCAGCATCCATAGCAACATTACCGCCACCTACGACTGCAACCTTCTTACCTCTCATGATCGGTGTATCATATTCTTCCTTGAATGCCTTCATCAGGTTATTTCTGGTTAAGAACTCATTGGCAGAGAATACACCGTTTGCCTGCTCACCAGGGATTCCCATGAATCTTGGAAGACCTGCACCGGAACCGATGAACACTGCTTCAAAGCCTTCCTCTTCCATTAACTCATCAATCGTAGTTGCCTTACCGATGACAACGTTTGTCTCGATCTTAACGCCTAATGCTTTTACATTCTCTACTTCTGCTGCAACTACCTTCTGCTTTGGCAGACGGAACTCCGGAATACCATAGCTGAGTACACCGCCTGCCTCATGTAATGCTTCAAAGATCGTAACATCATAGCCTAATTTTGCAAGGTCACCTGCACAGGTAAGACCTGCAGGGCCGGAACCGATTACGGCTACCTTATGACCATTTAATTTCTCAGCCTTCTTTGGCTTGATTCCATTCTCTCTTGCCCAGTCGGCAACAAAACGCTCTAACTTACCGATCGCAACCGGCTCACCCTTGATACCACGGATACATTTTCCTTCACACTGGCTCTCCTGTGGGCAGACACGTCCACATACTGCCGGAAGTGCAGAAGACTCACTGATGATGTGATATGCTTCTTCAAAGTTACCAAGCTTGACCTGCTCTACAAATGCCGGGATATTGATAGAAACCGGACATCCCTTCATACACTGTGCATTCTTACAGTTTAAGCATCTCGAAGCCTCTTCCATTGCTTCTTCTTTATTATATCCAAGACATACTTCTTCAAAATTCGTTGCTCGTACTTTTGGATCCTGCTCACGAACTACTACTCTTGTCATTGCATCCATTATTTGTCACCTCCACAATGTCCACATCCGCCGTGATGTGTATCTCCTTCTAATTCCTTTAACATTGCTCTTCCTTCTTCTGTCTTATAAATCTGCTGACGCTTCATTGCCTGGTCAAAATCAACCAGATGTCCGTCAAACTCCGGTCCGTCTACGCATGCAAACTTCACTTCGTCACCTACGGTCAGACGGCATGCGCCGCACATTCCGGTTCCGTCAACCATGATCGGGTTCATGGATACAACCGTCGGGATATTTAACTTCTTTGTTAAGATACATACGAATTTCATCATGATCATCGGTCCGATCGCAACACACAGATCATAGGTATTTCCTGCATCCACTAACTCCTGTAACTGATTGGTTCCCATACCATGGAATCCATAAGATCCATCATCTGTTGTAACATACAGATTACCGGCAACCTTACGCATCTCTTCAACTAAGATCAGAAGATCCTTTGTCTTTGAACCCATAATAACATCACAGGATACTCCATGCTCATGCAGCCATTTTACCTGTGGATAAACCGGTGCTGTTCCAACACCGCCTGCGATAAACACGATCTTCTTTTTCTTTAACTCTTCTATATCTGTCTTAATCAGTTCGGATGCACAGCCAAGTGGTCCGACAAAATCACGGAATGCATCTCCGACCTCTAACTTTGACATACGCTCTGTCGAAGCACCAACGGTCTGGAATACGATTGTGATCGTTCCTGCCTCTCTGTCATAATCACAGACGGTAAGCGGAATTCTCTCGCCTTCCTCGTCTATTTTTACGATAATAAACTGTCCTGGCTCACAAGACTTTGCAACACGCTCAGCCTTAACTTCCATAAGATAAATCTTATCGGCCAGTTTTTCTTTTCTTACGATTGGATACATAACATACCTCCAGATTTTCCTAAAATAACATACACCAACGTTATGGCTTTACAGCCATTAACTTCTATAATAAAGGAATAGCAAACAAAATTCAACAATTTTTCCACAAAAAATGGATATCTGACTGCTTTTACAGCCAAATATCCATTCATCTTCCATTCATTCCTTCGAAAAGCTCTTTTTCTTAACAGAACGCCTTCATTTCTTCCATAAAGTCCTCTTCGATCTGAATCAGCTTTCGTGCAATTTTCTTGCTTTTCTCCGATGCGGACGGATACGCATTGATCTTCTCACTGATCGCCTGGATTCCCATGTTGCAGCCGTCCATCATGATCTTTGCGATCTGACTACTGTCCTCCTGCATCATCAGCTTGACCCCGGTACTCGTCTTTGCAAAAGCCGATGCCATGACACCCGGCTCCTTTGTCTTTTGTCCATCGCCCTCTAACAGCTCTGTTGTCTCCTTTTCGATCTCCTTATGCTTGTCCTTATAAGCACTTAACAGATCAAGGAGCTTTCCATCTGAGGCATGTTCACACACCTGATCAATACTTTTTACCGCCATCTTTGCACCGGCATTGCATTCCTGCAACAGCTTTCTTTCTGCGTCTTCCATGCTCTTCCTTCCTTTTTCTTCTAATTCATGCTCCATACAGCTCATATCCATGCTATAATTTACATTCTGTAATCTGTATGCTTTACATAAATTATCCGCAAAAAGGAACGATCTTATACATTTAATTTCCGCATTCGATGCTGATCTCATTAAAGGTTCCTAAGATATCCTCTACCTTCATCGCCTGCTTCTCGCTGCCTGCCTTATCAATGATCGCCTTGCCCTGATGCATCATTAACAGCCGGTCACCGTATTCTACCGCATAGCGGAGATTGTGTGTTACCATGATCGTCGTTACGTGCTTCTGCTTTACGATCCTTCCGGTCAGTTCCATAACGATCTCTGCGGTCTTCGGATCAAGTGCTGCCGTATGCTCATCTAAGATCAGAAACTCGATCGGATTCATCGTTGCCATTAAAAGTGCAAGTGTCTGTCGCTGTCCACCGGAAAGTGCACCAACCTTCGTGTGCAGCTTATCCTCTAGGCCAAGGTTCATGCCGGAGAGCAGTTCCTTATAGTAGCTGATCCTTGCCTTATTCGTTCCTCTGCCAAGTCCATAGCCCTTACCCTTATTATCTGCGATCGCAAGATTCTCTAAGATCGTCATTTCCGGGCAGGTTCCCTTAGACGGATCCTGGAATACTCTTCCGATCCGGCGGTGACGGATAAAGTCCTTCTGCTTTGTGATATTGGTTCCATTCACAAGGATCTCACCCTGATCGATCGGGATCGTTCCACAGATAATATTTAAAAGGGAGGTCTTTCCGGAACCATTACTTCCGACTACAGATACGAACTGTCCATCCTCTACCGTCAGATTAAACTTGTCAAACAGACAGATTTCATTGATCGTGCCCGGATTATATGATTTTGTAATATTCTTTAACTCAAGCATTCTTCTTCACCTTCTTCTTTCTGTCCATTCCAATAACAAGGATTACCAAAAACAGAACTGCTGTGATCAGCTTTAGATCCTGTGACGGCATACCAAGCTTGATCGCGATCGCTACACATGCCTTATAGATAATAGAACCGATCACTACACTTGTCGTAATCCGAAGGAAGCTTACCTTTTTCAACAGGCTCATTCCAATGATAACGCTCGCAAGTCCGATAACCATCGTTCCGGTTCCCATGGAAATATCAAAATATCGCTGCTGCTGTGCAAAAATACAGCCGCTTAAGGTTACAAGTCCGTTTGCAACAGCAAGACCGATGATCTTTACGATTCCCTTGTCGACACCCATCGAGGTCACGATCGTCTCGTTATCACCGACTGCACGAAGCAGATAACCGGACTTGGTGCTCATATACCAGTCTAATAAGAACTTCATGATCAGTGTGATCACTAAGATAATAATGACATTGGCAAATGGTGCAAGTGCACCTGTGAAAATCTTTGATACAAATCCGTTTTCAAACAGTGTTGTCATATTATAGAGTGGAAGGTTCGCTCTTCCTGCTATTCTGAGATTCACCGTATATAATGCTGTCATCATAATGATTCCCGAAAGCAGATCACGGACTTTTAATTTTACATGGATCAGACCGGTGACCGTTCCTGCCAAAGCACCTGCAAAAAAGGATGCGACAAGTGTCAGGATTGGATTCACTCCGTTTGTGATCATAACTGCTGAGAGGGCAGCTCCAAGTGGGAAGCTGCCGTCCACGGTCAGATCCGGGAAATCCAGTATTGTATATGTGATATAAATTCCTAATGCCATAATGGCATATATCATACCCTGTTCAAAAACACTAAGTACCAATGTCATGGTGTTACCCCCATATTTCTTACGTTTATTCTACTGTGATCTCATCAAAGGTCTCTGCTGCGTCCTTGATGTAATCCTCATCTAACTTTAAGCCAACCTTATCTGCTGCTGCCGTATTTACATAAAGCTCCGCCTTAGATGCAGTGATGTATGGTGTTTCTTCTGCTTTGCTCTCGCCCTTTAAGATCTTAGCTGCCATCTGACCGGTCTCGATTCCAAGTTCATAATAATCGATTCCCATAGATGCCACACAACCGGATCTTACCTGCTCGATCTCACTTCCGAATACCGGAATACCTGCTCCGTTTGCCTTATCTAAAACAGTCTGTAATGCATTTACAACGGTGTTATCTGTTAAGTTACACAGACAGTCTACCTTCGATACGAGGTCTGTAGCTGCAAGCTCAATATCTGCGGATGTATTGATTCCGGATTCTACGATCTCAAAGTCATAGTTACCTGCAAGGCTTTTATACTCTTCGATCGTACTGCAGGAGTTCGCTTCACTGGTTGTATATAAGATACCGATCTTTTTTGCATCCGGCATCATCTCACGGATCATTTTTAACTGCTCTTCTACCGGAAGGACATCGGATGAACCGGTAATATTTCCAACATTAGAACCATCCTCATTTGCAAGTCCCGCTGCAACCGGATCGGATACTGCGGTATAGATAACCGGAATATCGGTTCCCAGACAGGAATTATATGCACTTGCTGCACACGGTGTTGCGATCGCACAGATCAGATCCTTTTTCGCTGAAACAAAGCTGTCTGCGATCGTGCTTGCTGTACCGGTATCGGTCTGGGCATTCTGATAATCGATCGTCAGATTGCTTCCTTCTACAATTCCCTCTCTGGAAAGACCTTCGATAAATCCCTCTCTGCAGTTATCAAGAGAACCATGCTCTGCAAACTGTGAGATACCGATGGAATAGCTTACCCCGTCTACCGGAGCTGCAACCGTCTCGGAATCCTTTGCGGAACTGTTCTGGTTCTTATCGGAGGATGATCCACATCCTGACATCATTCCCATTACACATGCAACACTAAGTACAACTGCCAACATTTTCTTCTTCATAATTTTTCCTCTTTTCTTATAATAGATTTATTATAAGATCACCGTCTGGACACTTTTGTACTGATTGGTTATCTTCACAATCTTTTGTGAAAAACACGGATTGTTCCGTGCCCCGCACTCTCACAATAAAGTGTGCGCCTGCCGCACACTCTCGCGCCCGAGCGGATGCATCGCATAATCTTCCACTCCGCGAGGTGCGCATCGTTGCAAGCTTGCTTGCTTTTGCTGTATAGGATATTTCCTATACAGCAAAAACCGCCTCAAGCTATTGCTTGAGACGGTAATAAATTCATATTATCGCGGTACCACTCATATTGACAAAAAGTCCACTCTCTCATGTACATACTATACATGCCGAATTGATAACGGGTACGGTTCCCGGTGACGCCTACTATTGATTCAGGTCACCCTCAAAAGTCCATTCAGCAGATTCTTCCATGCCGCAATCCCACCACATGCAGCTCTCTGAGATTTCCGAATAAGCTTACTACTCTTCTTCAACGGTTTCACTTATTACATATAATTTAATCCCTTTTGTGCATTTTGTCAATAACTTTCTGTATTTTATTCATCGCCTGTCTGTTCTTCGATCGTCCGCAGCAGTTCCTCGCTCTTCTCCGATAAGATCTTATCAATCTGTTCCTTTGCGACCTCATCCCTTACTTCTTCCCTGCCATACTCACCGGAATAAGAATTGGTCGTCGGATTATAATAAGCCTCCCGTTCCTTCTGCCGCTTTACTTCCTCGATCGTATCCTGCAAGGCAGCTTCTCCTGCTGCATCATCTGCCGCAAGGCGTTCGGCGATCTCGGCTGCTCTTTTTCTTGCCTCTTCTTCCTTTTGGCGGTCTAATTCCGCCTGTGAGATATAATTTACATTTTGTCTCTTAATGATGCTGTGCGCAACCTTCTCCCTGAAGTTACGCTCATCAATCTGATCCATTCTGATTCCATTATGATTCATCATCTATTTCCATTCTTTCGTTTCTTTTGTTTTGTATATATTCTGATGTCAGGTTCTGTTTTCTAAGCTCTCTCTATTATAAAACAAAGATCCTCTGAATAAAAGATAAAATTTTTGCACATGATGTAGGTATCAACTTTCCGGAGGTACGCATCATGTCTGTCTACAAAGTAGAAATCTGCGGAGTCAATACAGCAACACTCCCGATACTGAAAGAGGAAGAAAAGGAAGCACTGTTCCAAAAGATCAAGCAAGGAGATACCGATGCAAGAGAGACCTACATCAAAGGCAATCTCCGTCTGGTGCTAAGTGTCATCAAACGCTTTTCAAATCACCACGAAAACATCGACGATCTTTTTCAGATCGGATGCATTGGTCTGATCAAATCCATTGACAACTTCGATTCCAATCTCGGCGTGAAATTCTCCACCTATGCAGTTCCCATGATCTTAGGGGAAGTCCGCCGCTACCTGCGTGATAACAACAGCATCCGTGTCAGCCGTTCCCTGCGTGACACCGCCTATAAAGCGCTCCATGCAAAAGAGATCCTGCAAAAAAATTCCATGCAGGAGCCTACCTTAGATGAAATCGCAGACGCGACCGGTATCCCAAAAGAAGAGATCGTCTATGCCTTAGATGCGATCCAGAGTCCGGTCAGTCTCTACGATCCGATCTATACGGACGGTGGTGATACCCTCTATGTGATGGATCAGATCAGCGACAAGAAAAACAAAGAGGAAAACTGGGTAGAAAACCTCTCCTTAAGCGATGCCATGGCACGCCTCAACGAACGTGAAAACTATATCATCCGCCTGCGTTTTTTTCAGGGGAAAACCCAGATGGAGGTTGCAGATGAAATCCACATCTCACAGGCACAGGTCTCAAGGCTGGAAAAATCAGCCCTGAAAACCATGCGTAATTACCTGTCCCTGCGAAAATAACGGACTTATCTGTCCCACTTATCACATAAGGAATTAATCTGGTCTGCGAACTTCGCGATATCCTTATTCGGAATACCCTCATTCTTATGGATCACACTCATCAGGCGCTGTCCCGCAGCCACAAGTCTTGCAAAGACATTGGTGGCTGCCTTGATATTCTTCTCCTTCTTCTGAATGACCTCGCGGCTGCCTGCCTTTACCTGCTCACCGCTTAACAGATCATACGTATCACCGCTGTATGGTGCAATGGCATCATAGCCAAGTTCTTCCTGCAGATGCTTCGCAAATTCATCCGTCACTGCATCTTCCCCATGGACAATAAATACCTTCTTTGGCTTCTCCTCAAAGGCGGCTGCCCATTCCGTCAGCTTTGCCCGGTCTGCATGCCCGCTGATACCCGGAAGATTCTCGATCTTTGCATGT
Organism: Lachnospiraceae bacterium; assembly: GCA_022764465.1. Classification (GTDB taxonomy): domain Bacteria; phylum Bacillota; class Clostridia; order Lachnospirales; family Lachnospiraceae; genus Roseburia_C. Next base: position 55,167 of record JALERL010000015.1, read on the forward strand.
ACCTGGATTGTCTCACCAAACAGCTTCACTTCCTTGGCACCGCCAAGCAGGGAATGTCCTAAGGTTCCAGGGACCTGATATCCGACAAACAGGATCGTGGATTCGGCTCTCCAGAGATTATGTTTTAAATGATGCCGGATTCGTCCGGCCTCACACATACCGGATGCGGAGATGATTACAACCGGCTTCTTCTCGAAATTGATCATCTTCGATTCATCGCTCGTGACTGCTGTCTTAAGTCCCGGGAAACTGATCGGGTTAATGCCCTGTTCCACCAACTGCTTTGCCTCATCACTGAAGCAGTCCTCAACACTCTTATGGAAGATATTCGTTGCCTCCACGGAAAGCGGACTGTCGATGTATACCTCAAAGCCTTCGAACTCCGGAAGCAGATGCTCTGTCTTGATCCTTCTTAAGAAATATAACATCTCCTGTGTTCTGCCGACAGAAAATGCAGGGATGACCAGATTACCACCTCTTGTAAATGTATCACGGATGACTCGTGCAAGCTCAGGTGCATAATCAGGCGGGGAGGTATGCAGTCTGTCTCCATAAGTAGACTCCATGATCACATAGTCAGCTTCCTTTAAAAAGGTCGGATTCTTGATCAGTGGCTTATTGCCATGACCAATATCTCCGGAAAAGACTACCTTTACTTCCTTCCCCTCTTCACGGATCCAAAACTCAATACTCGAAGATCCAAGCAGATGACCGGCATCCACAAATCTGACATCTAAATCCTCACAGATATTATACTTATGATCGTATTCACATGGAACAAAATGCTCTAACACACCCTGTGCATCTTCCATGTCATACAATGGTACCACTTCCGGCTTACCCGCTCTTTTTGCCTTACGGTTTCTCCACTCAGCTTCAAACATCTGGATATGTGCACTGTCCTTAAGCATGATATCACAAAGTTCACAAGTCGCTGTTGTTGCAAAAATCTGTCCACGGAATCCTCTGCTGTATAACAATGGCAGAAGACCGGAATGATCAATATGTGCATGTGTAACAAAAACATAGTCAATCTCGGCCGCATTCACGGGAATATCCTGATTAACGTACAGATCCGGACCCTGTTCCATACCGCAGTCAACAAGCAGATGCTTATCTCCAAACTTTAAGTAATGACAGCTTCCGGTAACCTCATGGGCAGCCCCTAAAAATTCCAATAACATATGAATCACCCTTTCTACGTACACCCTTTTTCTAATAATAAGTATAACACAGGATTCATTTTTTGTCACTTTTTACTTTAAATTCTTTGATTTTAATTTTGTTTTTATTCAAATCTTACAATTTCTCTTTTCAATCGTTTCATAATTTTCTTTTCCAGTCTTGAAATATAGGACTGGGAAATACCCAGCAGATCTGCGACTTCCTTCTGAGTCAGTTCATTCCCATCCGGCGTATTCAGCCCGAATCTGAGTTCCACAATTGTACGCTCCCTGCCGGACAAATGTGCGATCGCTTTGTTTAACAGCTTGCGCTCTACCTCATTTTCGATATCCTTATAAATAACATCTTCATCCGTCCCGAGAATATCGGACAAAAGCAGTTCATTGCCATCCCAGTCCACATTCAGCGGTTCGTCGATTGATACCTCCAGACGCGTCTTGCTGTTTCTGCGCAGATACATTAAGATCTCATTCTCAATACAGCGTGATGCATACGTGGCAAGCTTGATCTTCTTATCCGGATTAAAAGTATTGATCGCCTTGATCAGCCCGATCGTTCCAATAGAAATCAGATCTTCTACTCCGACACCGGTATTATCAAATTTTTTGGCTATGTATACCACAAGACGCAGATTGTGCTCAATCAGCTTTTTTCTTCCTTCCTCCTTCTCTTCTGCAAGAAGCTGCGCAATACAATCACTCTCTTCCTTGGCTGTCAGTGGTGCCGGGAGCACATCTGCCCCTCCGATATAGTGAACCTCCCGTCTTCCCCGTTTCAACAGTTCCATAAACGACGGCATCATCTTAAACTGAAAATGCTGTGGTACATTAACTTTCATATACATACAAATCCTACCTCTCTATTCCTGCAATCTATGATTCAGTATCATCTGATAGGAACTCCCGGAAAAAAGTGCATCTGCTGCAACTCCGATCACCGGATGTTCTATCCGAATCTGCTTTTGTCGTTTGTCAATCACAAGCTTATCGAGTGTATAGATCTCAAGCAGCCCGTCTGTCTGCCCAAGGCTCGTATATGGGATCAGACGTGCATGCTTTTTTTCCTCCTGTAAGTACGGACGCACAGTCCGCTCTGCGATAATATGTACCGGCTTATGGCTGTACGGATCTTCTAACAGATTCCCGGTATCATGATAGGCCGAAAGTGTCAGTTCCCTGTCCCCGATCCAGAGATGCACCAAAATGATCTGCATCCCCACTTCCATCTGCCACTTCAGATAACAGGCTGCCAGAAGTCCGATTCCAGCCACAAGAAAGATCGCCCCCATCCGGTTCTTCCCTGCAAACAGGCTCATATGTACCCATTCCATCACACCGCCAAGCAGAAAATATACCAGATAGACCACAAGGACATCCCGGACAAATGTACCGATCCGCTTTTCCCGGAAAGTCAAAAAGACCAGAAGCGGATGGACAATCACATATAAAATACCCAGATACCAGAGATAATGATGCATCCATAAAAACAGGATAGCAGAGCAGATGGTCGATAACGCTGCCATCCCACAAAGCCTTCTGATTTTCACTTCCTTTTTCAGCAGTACATCCGCAAGAAACAGTGCTTCAAAGTCCAGGCAGAAGCTGGTAAATAAAAATACATCTATGTATAACTCATAACGCACGTTCCACCTCCCGTCCATTATTATAGCGGATATGCGCTTTCTTTTTTGTCGAAACACATACGGCATTTTTCTGTAACTCATCTACAAAAAACGCCATGAGGCTTGCTTTTGCAGTATAGGGTTCAGGTATCAAAAGATGCTTTCCAATTATATAAATAACAAAATGCACAAAATATGTTCCGCAAACATTTGCAACGCTCATCATGAACTAACTGCTAACTACAACCATACAAGTTCAGAGGAGGCTTCACTTGTGGTTTTCGTAAGCAGTGGATTTCATTCGAGCTAAAAACGCAAATAAAAGTTTGCTTTACATATTTTGTGCATTTTGTCCTTTTGATTTTTACAAAACAGCTTTTGACACCTGAACCCTGTATAACAAAAAAGCACCGCCTCTGTACCCTTGTACAAAAGCGATGCTCTATTAACGGATTACTTCCACGGAATTATTTTCGCGAAATTATTTTGGCGGATTACTTCCGTGTACTCTTTAAGAACTCAGGAATCTTAATGTCCTTCTCCGGTACACTGCTCTCTGGTCTCTTTGGCTTCTGGATGCCGCTGAAGGATGGCATAACCGGTGTCTGTGTCTGCTGTGGCATAACCGGACGTGACTGTGTCATTCCGGAAGATACCGGAGCGGTACGGTTTACCATACCATTGCCTACACCTGCATTTGTTCTCGGTGTAACCGGCTGCTGATATCTGAGACCCGGCATGATCTTACTTTGCTGCTGTACCGGTGCATTCTCAAGACCGGTTGCAATAACCGTGATCGTTGCTTCATCGGTCTTTGTCTCATCATACTTCGCACCGAAGATGATGTTCGCATTCTCACCGGCAAGATCCTGTACATAACTTGCTGCATCATTTGCATCCATCAAGGAAATATCACCGGAAATATTGATGATAACATGGGATGCTCCTGTGATCGTTGTCTCAAGAAGCGGGCTGGCTACTGCAAGCTTCACTGCCTCAATTGCCTTATCATCACCCTGCGCCATACCAATACCGATATGTGCAAGACCCTTATCCTTCATAACGGTCTGTACATCTGCAAAGTCTAAGTTGATCAGTGCAGGTAAATTGATCAGGTCAGTAATTCCCTGAACTGCCTGCTGCAGGACCTCATCTGCCTTCTTCAATGCATCCGGGAAGGTAGTTCTTCTGTCAACGATCTCTAATAACTTATCATTCGGAATTACGATCAGTGTATCAACGCTCTCTTTTAAACGTTCTACACCGGATAAGGCGTTTACCATACGTGCCTTTGCCTCAAACTTAAATGGCTTCGTAACAACACCAACGGTTAAAATACCCTGCTCTTTGGCAATCTTAGCGACAACCGGAGCTGCACCGGTACCGGTTCCGCCACCCATACCACAGGTAACGAATACCATGTCAGCACCCTTAATTGCAGCGGCAAGCTCCTCTGCGCTCTCCTCTGCAGCCTTCTCACCAACCTCAGGCTGTGCTCCTGCGCCCAGTCCCTTTGTCAGCTTCTCGCCAATCTGGATCAGTGTCGGTGCCTTACATAACTGTAATGCCTGCTTGTCTGTATTCACTCCGACAAACTCTACGCCACCGATATTTTCATCAATCATTCTATTTACAGCATTATTTCCTGCGCCTCCAACACCAATTACAATTATTTTAGCACTGGAATCTGCTTCTGTTGTTTTAATTTCAAGCAAGGTAGTTCCTCCTTCTCTCCCACATAAATATATGTAAATTATATTCTAAACCTAATCATATACTCTATAATATATTTTTTTATGTAAATAATCAACCTTTAATTTAAAAATTTTACACTACTGCGCCTTTTGAAACGTAATGTCCGTTGTGTCCGGTGTCCAGTCCTCAAGATGCAGTGTTCCGGCAAGTCCGTCCAGATTCGGCATGATCTTTTCGAGCCGTTTGACCTTCTCCGTCAGGTAATCGGTACTTCCCACCTTCACTAAGATCTGTCCGTAGCTTAATTCCAGATCCTCTGAGGAAACATATTCGATCGAATCCGGCACAAGCTTATATTTTTTTAACGTCTGCGTCAACGACAGCAATATTTTTAATGCCTTTTTATCGTCTAACTTCAGCTTCTCATAAAGAATAATATCCTTACAGCTTAAACCATTGATACGTGGAACTCCTTCGATCACATCCGAGGAGGTCTCCACCACAAAACCATCCTTGTCAAAATAGACATTCTGCCCAACGGAATCCATATACAGATAGCCGAGCAGCCCCTTTTCATAGACCTTGATCGCAAGTGTATGCGGAGACTTTAAGCTGACTTCCATGGTATCAATAAACGGAACTTCCTTCGTCTTTGTAAAACGGTACTTCAGGTATACATACAGGGAATTCCAGGAATAATCATCATTTAAGACCCATTCCTTAATCTGCTTGTCCTCATACAGCTTATTCCCCTCCACTTCCACATTCTGTACGGTAAAGACCTTAAAAATAATCAATACCGCCAGAGCAAGCAAAAGCAGAAATGTCAGAAATCCAAGCAGGAAATGTTTTCTTCTTTTTCGTTTTCTACGTTTATCCCGAATCATAATCTGTCCTATCCCTCTAATCGTATTTTCCGTGACACACTAAACGCAAGCCCGAGTTCTGCCAGCAAAAAAGATGCCGACGTACCACCATAACTGATCAAAGGCAGCGTAATACCGGTGTTTGGAACAGTATTCGTTACAACCGCGATATTTAAAATAACCTGGATCGCAATGTGTGCCATAATACCAACTACCAAAAGTGCGCCAAACAGATCCGGTGCATTATTTGCGATTACCATAAACCGCCAGATCATAAGTAAGAACAGCAGAATAACACAAACTGCACCAAACAGTCCAAGTTCCTCACAGATAATGGAAAAGATCATATCATTCTGCGCCTCCGGGACAAATCCAAGCTTCTGCATACTTCCGCCAAGCCCTTTTCCGAACAGTCCGCCGGAACCGATCGCATACAATCCCTGCAGAGTCTGATATCCCTTATCGTATTTTTCCGGATGCAGCCAGATCTTAATTCGGGTTGCACGATACCCGGCAGTCAGAATAAAGACCGCTATACCCGAAGCGGCAATCAGAATCAAAACGATAAAATGCTTCCACTTCGGACTTGCCACAAAAGTCAGTGCCATTGCAATTCCCGCAATGATGACCGCGGTACTTAAGTTCGTGTAAGCAACCGGTCCAAGGATCGGAACCAGTGATGCAAAAATAATGATGACCGTCTTAAAATCCGCCATCTTCTTTGGTATCCGGCTGATGATCTTTGCAAGAAAAATAATAACTGCAATCTTTGCAAACTCAGACGGCTGGAAAGATAACGGGCCAAGCCGAAGCCATCTCGACTGTCCATGCGATTCCGATCCGGCAAAAATTACAAGCACACACAGACCGAATGCAACCAGATATGCAACTCCTGCAAAATGTGTCCAGACATGGTAATCGATCCGCGAAATAATAAACATTGCAGCAAATCCAAGACCTGTTGCAAACATCTGCTTTTTCAGATAATATGCATCATCGCCATACTTAAGCTGTGCATTATAGGAACTCGTACTATACAGCATAACAAGACCAAAGCATACAAGAAAAATGATGATAAACAAAAGTGTATAATCAAAATATTTAATTGTTTTTTCTTTTTTCTTCCGCGGTCCTCTGCTCATGCGCTTACTCCTTCAAATTACGAACGATGTCCTTAAAGATTCTTCCTCTTTCTTCATAGCTTTTGAACATATCCCAGCTTGCACATGCCGGAGAAAGCAGTACCGCATCTCCCGCTTCGGCATTCTGATAACAGATCGTAACCGCATCCTCTAAGCTGTCTGCGAATTCAATATCCGTAAATCCATGCCGTCTTGCACATTCTGCGATCTTTTGTGCGGTAACACCGATTAAAACCAGCTTTTTCACCTTGCCGTCAAAGGCTTCGATCCAGTCATCGTATTCAGACTGCTTATCATAGCCGCCACCGATCAGAAGCGTCTTACGGTTCATGGCGCGGATACCCTGGATTGCAGCATCCGTATTCGTTCCCTTCGAATCATTGTAAAAACGCACGCCACGTTTTTCTGTTACATATTCTATTCTATGCTCTACTGCCTGAAAACGAACTAAAACCTCACGGATTTTCTCCAGCGGTACACCAAAACTGACTGCCATGGCAGTTGCTGCCATTACATTTTCGTAGTTGTGTACACCAAGCAGATTCAGATCATTTACATTGATCACAAGCTCTGCCTTACCATCTGTGGCATAATAGATGTTTTCTCCATCCAGATAAAAGCCGTTTTCTAACTTCCGCTTACTGCTGAAATAAACTACCTTCGTATGCAGTGTTTTTCCAAACTCACGTAATACCGAATCTTCATAATTAAGTACACAGGTCTGATCGGCAGTCTGGTTCTTCGTAATGCTCTCTTTCACCCGGATATAACATTCCATCGTATGATGGCGGTTTAAATGATCCGGTGTGATATTTAAGATTGCAGACACCTCCGGTGTAAATTCCTGCGTTGTCTCTAACTGGAAGCTGCTGATCTCTGCAACCGTTACGGTATCCTCCGCCGTCTCTCTTGCCACACTGGTATAAGGGATTCCGATATTTCCAACGACCTTTACATCAGCAAAGTAGTTTTTCATGATCTCGCCAACCAGTGCGGTTGTCGTTGTCTTACCGTTTGTTCCTGTAATTGCAAGTACCTTACCCTTCGAAAGCTGGTATGCCAGTTCAATCTCGCCAAGGATCAGCACCCCTGCATCCCGCATGGTACATACCATTGGAATATCGGTTGGTACACCCGGACTTAATACTGCCATATCAAAGCTCTTTAATTCTTCATCTGCCATCTCACCGATCACGATCGGAATATCCGCAAAGGCCTCAGACTTTTTACGGATCTCCTCCGGATCGGCATCCTTATTACCTTCAAACAAAACAACGTCTGCTTTTTCTTCCTTCAACAGTCCACAGGCTGCCACTCCGCTGATTCCGGATCCGACAACCAGTATCTTTTTTCCCTGAAATTCCATGATTCCCTCTTTTCTGTGTCTAGCAATTTACACCTTTTATAATGCCAGTAATGCAATCAGACAAAGGATTGCTGTTACGATCGAAAATACAGCAACCACTCTTGTCTCTGACCAGCCGCCAAGTTCAAAATGATGATGGATCGGTGCCATACGGAAAATCCGCTTTCCACCGGTCTTTTTAAAGTAAGTTACCTGAATGATAACAGAAAGTACCTCTACTAAGTAGATCAGTCCGACGATCAGAATAAAGATCGGCATCTGAAGCATATATGCAGTACCTGCCACGAAACCGCCAAGTGCAAGTGAACCGGTATCACCCATAAAGACGCTCGCAGGGTATACATTAAACAGTAAGAATCCGGTCAACGCACCTACCACTGCACAGGTGATCGGTTCGATCCCGCTGTTCATTCCAACCGCTACAACCGAGAAGAAAGTCGCAACCATGATCGTCACGCTCGATGCGAGGCCATCTAATCCATCGGTAAAGTTTGTTCCGTTTACCGTTCCGATCACAACGAAAAACATCAGTGGAATTGCAACCCAGCCGATATCCCAGTACTTTCCACCGGAAAACGGAACTAACATTGCAAGGGATACACCGGAATATTTCCACATATATACGGCAAAGACCGCAGTTACAACAATCTGACAGAGCATCTTCTGCCATGCTAACAATCCGTCTGATCTTCTTAATACTACCTTTAAATAATCATCTAAGAATCCGATCACACCAAATGCAACGGTTAAAAACAGGATCGGGACAATCTTCGGATAGTCCTTAATATAGAAAAGACTCGTAATGATAATACTTGCCAAGATCATAAGTCCACCCATGGTCGGGGTTCCCATCTTCTTCTGATGTGACTCAAGTTCCTTACGTTCTGTCTGCCCTACCTTTAACTTTCTAAGGAACGGGATTACAACCGGTCCGAGCAATGCACTGATTGCAAATGATATGATAACCGGGATTACTACTTCATATGACATATTTTCCTCCAATCGTACAACTTTTCTTATGTTCACACGCACTTCGCGCAGATGATCTGTGTGCAAACATAAGACACTGTACCTATTTTTATCAACTTATCTAGTATACGTTATTTTTACCTATCACGCAAGTATTCTATCGGCTAATCCGCCGCATCTGCGCCGTTATTTTCTTCCCCATTTTCCGGAATCTTCCCGGTTTTTTCAATCTTTAAGTAAGGCAGGATATTTTCAAATACATTTTTTACCACCGGAGCTGCGATCGTACCGCCATAATAGATTCCCTGTGGGTTACGGATCACCAGTAAAACAAGGACTTTCGGGTCCTCTGCCGGTGCAAAGCCCAAAAACGAAGAAATGTACTTATGTTCACTTCGCGGCAGTGTCTGTGAGGTAGCTGTCTTCCCCCCGATGGTATAGCCTTCGATATATGCCTTTTTCCCGCTTCCTTCGGACACCACTTTTTCAAGCAGCATCCGCATCGTCTCGGACGTTTCACGGCTGACGATTCCCTTCTTCTCTTCATAGGAAAAGGTCTTTATGGTATGCCCTTCCCGGTCTGTCGTGCGTACTGCAAAATGTGGTGTCACGCGCGTACCTCCGTTTACCAGAGATGAGACCGTAGTGGCAAGCTGGATCGGTGTGATCTGGAATGACTGTCCAAAAGAGATCGTTGCAAGCTCTACGAAACCGATATTTTTTTTTGCATGCATGATCGTCGCAGCTTCTCCCGGCAGATCGATATTTGTTTTCGACAACAGACCGAACTGCTTAAAATAATGGTAAAAATTGTCTGCGCCAAGTCTTAAACCCACATCAATAAAAACAGGATTACAGGAATTTTCGATTCCCTGTACAAAGGTCTCTGCCCCATGCCCGGTCGTCTTATGACACCTTATCCTCCGGTCTTCCACCACCCGGTAGCCCGGACAGGAAAAGGTGTCCGTCAGTTTTACCACACCCTCCTCTAAGGCTGCACTTGCGGTGATCACCTTAAAGGTCGATCCCGGCTCATAGGTATCGTTGATACTCGGATTACGCCACATCTGATTGAGCAAGTTCTGCTTTTCCTCCGGTGACAATTCTCCTGCCTGCTCTGTATTCAGCTCATATGGCCGGTTTAAATCAAACTCCGGGACATTGACCATTGCCATGATCTCACCATTTTTTGGATTCATTACGATCATGCTGACGCTGTCTGCCTGCTTCTCCTGCATGACCTTTTTGGCTGCCTGCTGTGCATACATCTGGATATTGTAATCTAAGCTGATACAGAGGTTGCTGCCATCCTCGGGTTCTAAACGCATCTCACCTGCATTCTCGATCTCTACCCCTCTTGCATCGGTAAGTGTTAGGATCTTCCCGTTTGTCCCCTGCAGGTAAGAGTCGTACTTTACCTCTAAACCGATGATACCCTGATTATCCCCACCGGTAAATCCAAGCACCTTCGAAGCCAGGCTGTCATAGGGATAATACCTCTTATAATCCTCATCGATCTTTACCCCTGCAAGTCCATATTCCCGGATCTTATCCCCAAGTGTCTTATCGACATTCGTCTGTATCCGTTCGATCGAACTGACCTTTTCAACACGCTTTCTTACTTTTTCCTCCGGCAGATCTAAGATCTCAGCCAGCACTTTTATCACCTTTTCCGGCTCCTTGATCTGGCTGTGGATGACCGAAATCGTACATACCGTTTTATTCGCTGCTAAAAGAACGCCATTGGCATCATAGATATTTCCGCGTGCCGCTTTGATCTCCCGCTCTCTTTCATGCAGATTCTCTGCCTTTTTTCCGTAATATTCTGAACAGAAAATCATTAGATAGACCAGTCTTCCTATCAGTATGATCGTCACAAGAAAAATAGCAGCAAACATGATCGTAATCTTCTTCCGGTTAAAGGTCTTATTGCGATACATAACACAACCCCATAAAAGCCATTAATATAATCTATTACAACTTTTACGGGGTTATGTTTCTTACACGTATTTCTGCTATTGTGCATCCGGATTGTCTACCGGCGCATCAATTGTACTTTCTTTTTCATTTTCTGCCTGTGCCTTATCCGTATCCTCCGGAAGGCTTTCCGGAGTATCGGTCGGTCCATCTGCCGGTGAACCATCTGCCGACGGCTCATCTGCCTCTGTTACTTCCTGATCCGGATAGATATTCATATAAGGAAGTGCTTCCGTTAAGATCTCTTTTACAATCCCCTGTGCATAGGTACTGTGTGCCTCATCCTCTGCGTTTGGCTCATCTACGACCACGTAAATGACAACCTGCGGATTATCCTGTGGTGCATAACCAATAAAGGATACCAGATAATTACCCTGTCCACGCGGTAACTTCTGGGCAGTTCCCGTCTTACCACCCATGGAGTATCCATCCACATGTGCATACTGTCCGGTTCCGCCCTCGCAGACCGTTCCGTACAGATAATCCTTCACCTGATCACTGGTCTGTTTTGAGATCGTCTCTTTTAACAGCACTGCCTCATTTTCCTGTATCGTATTCCCAGCTTCGTCTGTGATCTTCCTCACCACATGCGGCTGATAATAGGAACCGCCGTTGATGATCGAACAAAAACCGCTTGCAAGCTGGATCATCGTTGTATTGAAGTTCTGTCCGAATGCATTGGTTGCAAGGTTGATCGTTGTAAGTTCATCTTTCTTAAAGATCAATGAATCTGTTCTCGCCTCTCCCGGAAGATCGATATTCGTCTTATAACCAAATCCGAAGATCTTCTGATACTTTGCAAAATTTGCCGGTCCGATCTTATAGGACATCTGCATCAGGGAATCATTACAGGAATCCATGATCGCCTTTTTCATCGTCTCTAAACCATGACCACTGGTATTCACACAGTGAATATCATGGCCGGAGATTGTCTCGTAACCATCGCACATGAAGGTCATGTCATTTGTCAGTGTTCCGGTCTCAAGTCCTGCGGCTACCGTAAACGGCTTTGCTGTAGAACCCGGTTCATAGGTATAGGTTGTACAGAAGTTATTCCACATATCATTTAATGCCTTTAACTTCTCTTTATCATCCATTGCCGCGATTTCTTCGTCCGTATAGTATGCGGAAAGATCCCATGGATTCGTCAGGTCATAGTTCGGATAATTTGCCATCGCAAGCACTTCGCCATTGTTCGGATCCATCATAAGGACTCCGATATGCTTTGCACCCGCACCTTCCCGCGCTGCATTCGTGTTCTGCTCCACAAAGTCTTTGATCTTATTCTCTACAATCGTCTGGATATTGGCATCGATCGTAAGTACCACATTTTCTCCATTGACTGCCGGCTTTACGGTCTTCTCAAAATTGTTATCCGAATTCAGATATCCATACTCTCTTCCGTTTACACCGTTTAGTGTGCTGTTATAATAGTTTTCCACACCATTCATGCCCACATTTCCGCTCGTGGTAAAACCGATCACCGCACTTGCCAAGGAAGCATACGGATACTTGCGGATATACTCTTTTTCAAACCAGACCCCCTTGATCGAAGAACCGGTCTTTTTATTGTTCTGCATCTCGACGAAGCTTTGGATCTCTTCATATGGAAGCCGCTTTGCCAACACATTATACTGGCTCTTTGGCTTATTCTCGATCAGATCCCTTACCTTCGATTCATCGATCTGATCCGCAAAGCATGTCCGCAGTGCCGTGATCGTCGGTTCAATATTATCGGTATTGCTGTTTAACACCTTACAGTCTAAGATCACGTTGTATACATCCACACTGGTCGCGAGAATCGATCCCTTGCTGTCTGTGATATTTCCACGCTGGTAAGGAAGGATCGTACTATCATATTCCTGCTGGGACAGGACACGCTTTTCGTACTTCTCCCCCTTTTGATATTCGATCCACATCAGTCTGCCGATCAATCCGATCAAAAGTAAAGTAACCACACCGAAAATCACGATCAGCTTCTCCTGCATTTTTTTTGTAAAACGTTTTGGTACTCTTACACGCTTTTTTCTTCTTCTTTTCAATGCTTACACTCTCTATTTCTCCGGTATTTCACCATACTGATTCATATAATCATCTTCATCTACAGAGTAGTATATGATCTGATCCTTGCCTGCATATACCATTCCAAGCTGGTTCATAGCAACATCCTTTACGGTATTCAGGTCTACAGATGTGCTTAAACGCTTCAGTGCCGCATCATTATCTGCCTTCAGATCTGCGATCTTGCTCTCTAATGCTGCAATATTTTTCATACGTGAGGTCACGGTGGACTGTATCTGTATATATGCCACCGAAACCAGTGCTGTGATCAATGCTGCAAAAGACAAAAATGCCACATAACCACGTGTCATCTGCATCTCATGCTCCTGATTTTTCCGAGCCACATGACGGTTTCTGCGCTTTGCTTCCCGTCTCTGTTCTTCTCTCTGAACCCGGTAATCCGGTGCAGCTTCTAACTTTCTTACGGTATTTCCGTCAATATATATGTTTGTATGTCGTCTGTCTCTTGCTGTCATAAATGCTTCTCCCTCTGATAACTTCCCCTGTTTACATGGATCCGTGTCTGATCCTTTCCCCTGATTCTATACACGTTCAAACACTCGAAGCTTTGCACTCTTCGAGCGGCTGTTTTCTTCTAATTCTTCCTCGGATGGTAAAATCGGCTTTCTTGTGATCACCTTACCCTTAGATACCTTGCCACATACACATACCGGGAAATCACTCGGACAGGTACATGGATTCTCGTTCTTGCGGAAAATCGTCTTCACGATCCTATCCTCTAAGGAATGGAAGGTGATAATACAAATCCTCCCTCTCGGACTTAGCAGATCGATCATCTCATCTAACGTATCCTTCAACACATCCAACTCCCGGTTTAACTCAATCCGGATTGCCTGAAAGGTACGCTTTGCCGGATGTCCACCGGTCGCCTGTACCTTCATCGGAATAGATGCGCGGATCACGTCGATCAATTCTCCCGTGGTCTCCAGTTCTTTGATTTTTCTCGCTTCCACGATATGCTTTGCAATGTTTTTTGCAAAACGGTCTTCGCCAAAATCGCGGATGATACGATATAGTTCTTTTTCACTGTAATGATTTACAATCTCTTTTGCAGTAAGCGTCTGCCGCTGATCCATACGCATGTCCAATGGAGCATTCGTATCACGGTAGGTAAATCCACGCTCCGGTGTATCTAACTGAAACGACGATACCCCGAGATCTAACAGAATACCATCTACCCGTTCGATTCCAAGCCGGTGCAGTTCCTCTTTCATATTACAGTAATTGTTCCGGACGATCGTCACCTTGTCTGCATATGGTTCTAACCGCTTCGTTGCAGCTGCGATCGCATCTGCATCCTGATCGATACCGATCAGTCTTCCGGTTGTCAGCCTTTTTGCGATTTCAAAGGAATGCCCCGCTCCACCTAAGGTTCCATCCACATAGATGCCCTCCGGTCTGATATTCAGTTGCTCGATGGTCTCGTCCAACAGGACGGATCTGTGCTTAAACTCCATACACACTCCTTATATACTAAGTCCCAACTCTGCCATATGCTCTGCGATCTCATCCATATCATCATAAGAATTCGTCTCCGTCCAGCGATCCTTGCTCCAGATCTCGATCCGGTTCAATACCCCGACGGAAACTACATCCTTCTGTAGATCTGCGAATTCCCGCAATACCGTAGGAAGCAGGATTCTGCCCTGCTTGTCTACTTCACAGCTTGCTGCGCCTGCAAAGAAAAATCGTGAGAACTTTCTGGCATCCTTGGTGGTAAGTGGAATGTTACGGAACTTTTCTTCGATATTCTGCCATTCTTCGTTCGGGTAAACAAACAAGCACCCATCTAATCCCTTTGTCACAACAAATTCATCGCCTAACTGCTCTCTGAACTTGGAAGGGACTATCAGCCTGCCTTTTGCATCCAATGTGTGGTTGTATTCTCCCATGAACATTGTTATACCCTCTGCAAGGTTTTAAACGGTTCCGTAACGCCTGTATGTTTTCCACAGGTTATCCACTTATCCACCACTTCGAACCATTTCTCACCACTTTCCACCACTTTTAGTACAATCTTACCCCACTTGTATCTAAAAATCAATACCAGAATATTTATTTACATAAAAAATTAACCATATTTTCCGGCAAAAAAGGACAGCAGTCATAGCATTTTGCCATAACTGCTGTCCTTTTTGTCTTCCACATGTGTTCATACACACTCTTTTTCCCGCTCACACAGATCAATATAATCTGCGATCAGTTGATCCAGATATACACTCTTGTCATAAAACTCACTTACGCTCTCTCCACTCTCTAACGCAAGATGCAATCTGGCCCGGGCATCCTCGATCTCCTGTTGCAGTATCTCTCTACTCATACGTGTCTCTCCTATGCTCTTGTCACTTCCTGTTCTTAGTATCTGTTCTCTCTCTTTTTCTAATCCACCATTATCTTCCACGCCAAAGAACCGGTGAAAGTTTTCTGGCATATGCTCATTCTAATCTCATTATTCCCAAAAATCAAACAAATTGTTCCCCTAAAATTCGCCACTTTTCGACAAAAAGGCGCTCAATCATGCCTAAATCGAACAATCGCAAAAAACGACATTTCCATTTTTTCCAAAAAATTATGTCAGATCGTACATCAATATTCGATTAGCAAATAAAAGTTTGCTTTACATAGTTTGTGCATTTTGCCTTTTGAATTTTTAAAAAGAATCTTTTGACACCCGAATCCTATACAGTAAAAAACAGGTGGATATAAAACATCTGTCTTATATCCACCTGGCTGTTACTCATGAAACACTCGATACTAACCGCAGCAGAAGGTTCCACATTCTGTCTCGCTGCAACAGCAGGCATTTCTTCCTGCAACATCGATATCGGATGCCTTGCACTGACAGTTTTCATTGTGTACGCATTTTTCTGCCTTACAGGAAACATCCGTTGCTTTCTTCGGTTCACCGGTATAGTTTTTCACCATATCAGAGGTCTTTTCCGCAAAGCTTCCACAGCAGGTCTCACCACTGGTAGTCGCACTCTTGCCCTCGACCATAATACCATCCTTGCAACAACAGGAATCCTCGTTATAACGACAGCTTGCCACGGTACAATTTAATTGTGTCATACAAATCTCCTTTCCATATCCTGTTTGATCACAGGTCTTACGAAATTAGTATCTCCCGGAGATTTTATTTTATGAAATTATTTTATTTTTCCTGCTCCTGTACTTCCTCTACACGGATTGCCTTGGTACGGATCTCTTCGCAGATCGCATCGATGAATTCCTGTAAGGACTTGCTTCCTTCATCACCTGCATAACGGCTTCTTACGGAAACGGTACCTTCTTCTGCTTCCTTTTGTCCGACAACTAACATGTATGGAACCTTTGCCAGTCTTGTCTCGCGGATCTTGTATCCAATCTTCTCAGAACGGTTATCTACCGTTGCATCAATATGATTTTTCTTTAATTCTGCAAGTACTTTCTCTGCGTAATCGGTATATTTTTCAGAAATCGGAAGCACACGAACCTGCTCCGGACAAAGCCATGTAGGGAACTTTCCGGCATAATGCTCGATCAGCCATGCAAGGGTACGCTCATAGCATCCCATGGAAGTACGGTGGATGATCCATGGAAGCACCTTTTCACCCTTCTCATCAATATAATACATACCAAACTTCTCTGCACTCGCACAGTCAAGCTGGATCGTAACCATGGTATCTTCCTTACCATATACATTCTTCGCCTGAATATCGATCTTCGGACCATAGAAGGCAGCTTCTCCATCTGCTTCTGTAAACGGGATATGGTTCTTGGTCATGACATCACGCAGATACTGCTGTGTACTGTTCCAGTATTCTTCATCTCCAAGATACTTCTCCTTATTATCCGGATCCCATTTTGACAGACGGTAAGTTACATCTCCGTCAATACCAAGTGTCTTCATTACATAATGACACAGCTCCGTACATCTGGTCAGTTCTTCCTCTGCCTGATCCGGACGAAGGATGATATGTGCCTCTGTGATCGTAAACTGTCGTACACGGGTCAGTCCGTGCATCTCTCCGGAATCCTCATTACGGAACAGCGTGGATGTCTCTGCCATACGATATGGAAGATCACGATAAGAATGCTGCTCATTCATATATACATAATACTGGAATGGGCAGGTCATCGGACGAAGTGCCATTGTCTCCTTGTCGTCAGAATCCTTATTCAGGATAAACATTCCATCCATGTAATGATCCCAGTGCCCGGAGATCTTATAAAGGTCAGCCTTTGCCATCAGTGGAGTACGTGTTCTGACATAGCCCCACTCGTTATCCTCAAGGTCTTCGATCCAGCGCTGTAACTTCATGATCATCTTGGTTCCCTTTGGTGTGAAAAGTGGAAGTCCCTGACCGATCACATCTACGGTCGTAAATAAGCCCATCTCACGTCCAAGCTTGTTATGGTCACGCATCTTTGCATCTTCAAGCTTTGCAAGATGTTCCTTTAATTCGTCCTTCTTGTTAAACGCAGTACCATAGATACGATGTAAGCGTGCCTTGTTGGAATCTCCTCTCCAGTAAGCCATGGAAGAGGAAAGCAGCTTATATGCTTTCACGCCTTTGGTACTCATCAGGTGTGGTCCTGCACACAGATCGACAAATCCGCCCTGATCATAGAAAGAGATCTCTGCATCTTCCGGCAGATCTTCAATCAGTTCCACCTTATACGGTTCGTTACGATCCTGCATGAACTTGATTGCTTCTGCTCTTGGAAGAGTAAATCTTGTAATCTCATGACCTTCCTTGATGATCTTTTTCATCTCAGCCTCTAACTTATCAAGATCCTCTCTTGAAAACGGCTCAGAATCAAAATCATAATAAAATCCATCATCGATTGCAGGTCCGATTGTAATCTTTGCATCCGGGAACAGACGTTTTACTGCTTCTGCCAAAACATGGGATGCCGTATGACGGATCACACGCAGTCCCTCCGGATCACTTGCTGTCACAATATTTAATTCGCAGTCCTTATCTACAACAGTACGAAGATCTACGATCTCACCGTTTAATTCACCTGCACATGCCACACGTGCAAGCCCTTCGCTGATATCAGCTGCGATCTCATACACTGATTTTGCTTCGTTGTACTCTTTGACAGAGCCATCTTTTAATGTAACCTTCATCTTTATTCCTCCATATATAATATTAATAAAAAACGTCCCTGATATGTAATCCTACATATCAGGGACGATATTTACCGCGGTTCCACCCTTATTCTCTGTTCCTGCACCTTCGCAGATCACAGAATCTCATTTGACGATAACGGAATCACCGGACCGGATTGGGGTCACTCCAAGGTAGTCTTCAGATAATCTCCACAAGAATGCTTCCAGCCAAGGCATCCCTCTCTGCTGCTTCTGATTACCCTACTCGTCTTGTCATTGTGTTTGCTTTCTTTTGTTATCTGCTATTCTAGCCCCTTTTTCCGATTCTGTAAAGACTTTTTTTGCTGTATAGGAAATTCCTTTGGATTTCTTGATACATTAAAAGCAAGCAAGCTTGCTCTGCTGTCATTAACGTCCGCAACAGAACTTGTACTTCTTACCACTTCCGCATGGACATGGATCGTTACGTCCGATCTTCTTACCTACGATAACTGTTCCGGACTTCTTCTGCTTGATATATAACTTATGTCTGGTCTCTGCATCGAAAATATCATTCCACTGTGGTAGTTCATAAAGCCAGTCAGCCTTTGCATCTACCATATTCATATAAAGCTTCTCTTTATCAAAAGCAAGGCTTACCTTCGTATCCTCTTCCATTGTATCAATCGGATTCGGCTCGATTAAGCTGTCATTGATTCCATCTAAGAATCCTGTCATATCCATAATGCTTAAGCCAAACTTCTCTGCAAGCTCTTTTACCGTACCCTCAACCTTCTCGTCCGGGTTCGTTAAAAGCTCTTCATATACACCACGTTCAATCGCAAAATATCTCTGCCAGAACTTCTGTAACTGTCCTCTATCTGTCTCCTGATTATAGGCAACTTTCTGCCATTCTTCCAATAATGCCATTTTTATACCATCCTTTTCATTATTCCAATGCCGCTTTCATACGGCTCTTTGACTATTATAGCATATCCTATCCTATTTTCAAAACATTTTCTCAGGCATTTTTGCATACTCTTCTTCGAG